>JAFAUE010000497.1 GCA_019243475.1 Acidobacteriota bacterium
CTGCCGCCGCAACTCCACACTCTTTCTTTTTGTCGGAATACAAATGCGTCCGTTTTCCATTCGCACTCTGCAACAGTATTTCATTATGTCTTCGTATGAGTTCAATACCATTCCGAGTGGATTCCAGCTCTTCGCTGCACGATGTATTTATGCAGGACGACGGCTGATTGCTGGAACATGTTTGAGAGACTGATGTCAACGGTAATATCAGCAACCAGATTGCGAATGTGAATACTAGTGACTTCAACATTTAACCTTTAACTCTCTATCGCGATGAGTTGCAGGGCGGGTGGCCGACCCTTTCTTCGATCAAGGTTTTGCTATTTGTTTACGATACCTGGCTGTGGGTGCCGGACCCTTTGCGCTGTTCAAAGGGTCCGCCTTTCCAAGCTGCGGTTCATTTCCATCCGGTACTCCGAAATGGCGAACCCGCGTACGTTTCATCTGATCGCGTACGTTTCATCTGATATGGAGGAAACATCCAGTCCATGTTGACAGGACCGCGCCCGCCAAACGCGTACATACGATAACTGCTCCAACGCAATAGTTCCGGCGAGTTCACCAAACCCCGTGTGACTGGGTTGCGATGCATATACTTCAGCTTCTGCACGCGCTTGGCTTCAGAGAAGACATTGAAGTCATAGAATCTAGGCTGCCAGAAGTGGTCGAACGGGAGCTTTCCCCAACGCAATTTGGGCCGAATCTCTTCTCTTCCGTTTCCCCAACAGTCGGTGTGATACCCGCTGCTTCAGCACTTGCATGACGCGCGAAGGATTTCCCTTTTCGGGCTCACCCAGGAGCAGATGGACATGCTCTGGCATGACCACGTATCCGATTACGTCAAAGCGAAATCGGCGACGCACTTCTTCCAACAGCTCCAGGAATATGTCGCGAGCACGAGCTGTCCCCAGGAGCGGCTTACGTCGATAACAACTCGAGGTAATGAAATGCAGGTCGCCCTGACCATAAAATCGACGCAAGCGACTGCGGCGCAGCTCGATCATGAGGCCGCATTATAAAGGTGTCGCACACATCCACTTAGGCGGACCCTTTGAACACCGCAAAGGGTCCGGCACCCACAGCTTGGGTGTTGCAAACAGCATTAGGAGAGCAGATTAGGGTCAGCCACCCGTCCTCGTCTGCGCCTGCGACGCCGAGGCTAAAGTGCCGTACGTTCAACCTGCAGGGATCGGTCTCACTCCAGAGTGTTGAAGCGAATTGGGAGCCAAACCGAGGGCACAAGTAACTAAGTCATTGCATCGTGCAGTAAGTGTTTACGTCTTCCAAACCCCGCCTTTGTCTTCGAGACGCCGCCTCTATTGAAGTAAATTCACCGTGGCTGGATGGAGTTCCCAAACAGTCGCAACCTGCCCAGAACCCCGATCGTGCTCAAAGTCTTCAAATGCCATACCCAGCACCTCCGCGGGAATGGCTTGCGGTAACTCGCCACCGTGCTGCGCGTCAAGGCGAAATCCATGACGTACTAACTGCGACTGAATGCTATGGCGGGCGGTGCAGTATTCACTATCAACCGGAGTTTCCACTACCACTCTCGGCGAATTCTTGTCTGATGTTGCAGAGATCTCCAGATGAATGTCGCAGTCTCCACTGTTAACGCTGGCGTTTTGCAGGAAGGCTTGAGCAACGTGGAAGACCTGTAGTTCACGTCCTGCTCGGGGAGAATCGGGAGGTAGAGCCAGGTCCTGGGGCCAACCCAGGATCACATCTACCGTGATCTCCTGAGCGGTGACGTTAGGAATGGGAACGTGCTTAGCCAGGTGCCGATAATCAGCGATATCTGGTTCAATCGGGAGACAATTACACAGATCCTGCGGCTCAATCGTTCCCAATTTGCTGCCATACCCACAGTAGGTGGAGGCGCTTGCCACGAAGACCAGAGATCCAAGGAGAAAGAAGCGTCTGAGTCTCTCTAGCTTGATTGTCCTCTCAGAAACTGGAGTGTGCACCGTTGTGTGGCCCGTCGGGAATGCTGCTGCCTCGTAACATTAGATGCGAGAAACCTGTGTGCATCGTGAATGGATCGCAGTGGCGTTGATCGAATTAGCCGTCTCTTTTTTGAGCGATTGAGACAACCATGTGTAATCCTAAGAAGTCGTTCTTGGGTGGGTGGCCCACCCTTTATCAGCGATGTCCGGTGTCTTTGATTTTTGTTTTTGGCGGGCATACCAAGTTCTGGGTGTCCCAGCCTTCGCGTTTTTCGAAGGCTTGGTAATCGAAAATGCCCGCAACCGAGAACTCATCGTTCGCCTGTGCTTATAGGAAGGAGGAATCGAGACGAATTCTCCGAGGGGGTAAACGAGACAGCCGCGACATGAAATCCGCCACCCGCGTCTCGGGAAAGAGTGAAGCCCTACAGTGAACGTCAGGATTCCCTGCGAAAATCCCTGGCCTGGCTCAGAAGCCAGACTAGAAGCGGAAGCTGGAGCCTGCAAGTATCGACAGGGACAAGGGGTTAAATCGAAATTCCCTGCAAATTCCCTGCTGATTCCCTGGTGGTCCTCGGAAACCCGCTGTTTATGCGGGTCCGGGAAAGGGATTTTTTTTTGCGGGAAAAAATTCCCTGCTAAATTCCCTGCGCAGGGAATTTCGGTCAGGGAAACCCGGGGGAGGGAACCCGGGTACAGCCGGGCTGCTCTTAGGCGGGCCGCCAAACCGCTGCCTTGGGTTCAGCCAGTCTTCAGATTGCACCTGTAATAATCATCCCGAGGCTTTGGTCTGCCTCGACTCTCTATCAAAGGGCTCGCAAGACAAGGTTGAATGGCATTGAAACGTACAATCGCAGCACGGGTGCTGCCAGGGGCCTGTTATCTACTCTTCTTTCTTGCCGCGACTCTCGGATTCGGGCAAAGCTCTGTTCTTCGCGGCACCGTTACCGACACCACGGGTGCCATTGTTCCCGGCGCGACCATCACAGTCACCGATGCTGCTGGGGCCTCCCGTTCTGCGACTTCTGATCCCAGTGGAACCTACTCGATAGGCGGATTATCACCTGGCACATACACGCTCAATGCTTCGGCTCCGGATATGGCCCTGGCGCAGGCGATTCACCTCGACACGAAAGCGGGAACTGAGACGCTCAACCTCACCCTTCAGGTGAAAGCGTTGGTACAGAACCTGAACGTCGAAGCCGAAGGGGCACCTTCGGTCAGCACTGATGCTGCAAACAACGCCAGCGCGATGGTGTTGAGAGGTTCAGATCTCGATGCTCTTTCGGACGACCCAAACGACCTGGCAGATGATCTTCAAGCTTTGGCAGGACCTGCCGCGGGGCCGAATGGCGGCGCCATCTACATCGACGGATTTAGCGGCGGCGAGTTGCCGCCGAAGAACACGATTCGCGAAATCCGCATCAATCAAAATCCCTTTGCGCCGGAGTACGACAAACTAGGTTTCGGTCGAATCGAGATTTTCACAAAACCCGGCACCGACAAGTTTCACGGCACTTTTGGCTACAACTTCGCCAACGATTTCTGGAACTCGCGCAATCCTTATGCGTTGCAGAAGGCTCCGTTCCACCTTCACGAATTAAACGGAAGCATAAGCGGGCCGCTCAACCGGCGAGCATCGTTCAATCTCGATGTGACTCGTGAGATGGATGACAACGGCAATGTTGTAAACGGCGTCACGCTCGATCCTGCGACGCTGACGCCAACTCCATTCACCGGAAGCGTGCTCTCTTATAGCCGCTGGACCCGGGTTACCCCGCGGATTGATTACCAATTGAGCCAGAATCACACACTGTCAGTTCGATACGTTTTCAACAATGACGACGTCCGCAACGCCGGCACTGGCGCCTTCAATCTGACCTCGCGCGGCTATCACTACCTCGGTCGAAGCCAAACCGTGCAAGTTACCGAGACAGCCGTGCTCGGCGCCAACACCATCAACGAGACGAGATTCCAGTACTTCCGCCCTGACACTACGTCGGTCGCGAACACGCCTGGATATGCGCTTCAAGTCCTCGGCGCGTTTAACGGCGGCGGCAATCCTATCGGCAGCTCCAGCGACACTCAGAACAACTACGAAATCCAAAACTACACTTCAATAC
>JAFAUE010000067.1 GCA_019243475.1 Acidobacteriota bacterium
GGACGCGAGAGAACGAGAAGGGGCGCGCTCACGAGCATAAGCAGCTCGTGCTGCGTCATGTGCACCCAAAACAATTGTCCGCCTAGCAAATGAATGGGGGAATCGAGCGCGGCAATCAACGCCAGAATTCCGCCCGCAAAGGCGACAACTGACCAGACCCTCGGGCGGCGGGCGGAACGCCTCCACATCCTGCCAATCCCGATTGCGTATAGCAAGAGTGTTCCTAAAATTGGACCGATGACAAACGGTTCCCAGGACCATTGCATGGCGTCAGCGGCCGATCCAGCTTCGTGCGCCCAAAGGGGAGCGGCGCAGAGCACCACGGCCAGCAGGGAAGTGAAGCTCCGGATTGGGAACGAGTGCTTCATTTCAGGAACACGGACTCATCACCCAGTGAGGAATGCTTTCTGCTGCCACTATCAAGGCAAAAAACAGACTGGTCACAATTCCCACCATGGACAAAAAGTAAGCGCGGTCTTTCGGGGCATGGCCTTTTACTCGGGCATTTTCCGGAACCCCTCGATTGGCCGCCGAGGAACTGGCAAAACCGCTTAGCGCCAGCAGAAAGAAGACGATGGAAGTAACACGCAGAACATAGACGTGTCCCGTTGAACACGCATGCTGAGTGAGAGCGTAGTTCAAGCCTTCGCTGATCGCCCAGGAGATGGGGCCAGCGGCGAGTCCCCACCAAACCCCAAATTCCATTTTGGGCGTATCGACGGATTGTTGCGCTTCGACCAAACCGCTCCTTGCGCCTACGGCGTTCTCAAAACAATCTCGAAGCTCCGTACACCACAAAATCAGTCACAATTGCGATTCCCACGACGAAGTACCAGTACATCGAGTTCTCGTCAAAGTCAGTGAACCGCGTTCCCTCCACACGATCGGTGAATGCCAGGACGAAAAGAACCACGGTCTCGACAAAGTCCGTGACCAGGTGCGCGGAGTGCATTCCCATCATTGTCCAAATGGTTGAGGCATACGCATTGGCGGACCAGCGGCAGTTCATGTGCGCGAGCTCGAAGACCCGCAGCACAATATTCACTACGCCAAACAGCGCTAGAGCTCCGAGTCCCAATCGGCAGCCGAGCACGTCGGCGAGGCGCGCACGCTTGCGAATCCACCATGCCGGCGCCAGACTCAGCAGAAAGACAATCGCATTTGCCACTCCCCATCGCAGCTCCGGTGGATACACTCCTGGCGGCCAGTCGCTGGTGCGCGTGCGGTAGTAGAAGTAGCTGGCATAAAGCATCGCCATCACGCTGCCTTCAATCAGCATGAAGAGGATCGTGCCCAGCCAGACAATGTTGCGCGAGCCAAACACAACGCTCGGCATTGCGGAGACGTCGAGCGCGGGACGCTCGCTCAGTCGCTCCATATCTCCGTCGCCTTTCTGCGCTGCGCCTCGCGCCAGGTTGGCCAATACCAGCCGATAAGTGTGATGGCCACCGGAATCGACGTGTACCAGACGGACTTCGCGTTGAAGACCGATCCGATGAACAGAATCGAAACCGTCACCGCCGTCCAGAACGGCCATGCGCTCGGTTCGGGTGAATCCATGCGGTGATCGGGGTCAGCATCGAGGGTGTCCGTGATCAGCGTCTCGCGAATGTCCTCGCGCAGACCGGTGACGATTGGCTGATGTGGCGCAGCGTCCCAGAGCGCTTCGCGACCATTCACGGTCGGCAGCTCGGCAAAGTTGTAATGGGGCGGGGGGGAGGGAACTGCCCACTCGAGCGAACCGGCTTTCCACGGATCCGGGCCGGCAATGCGCCCGTACTTGCGACTCCAAAAGAAATTGATAATAAAAACCAGCACGCCTGCGCCCATCAGGAAGGCGCCAAAAGTGGCAAAGAGGTTCAGCGCGCCCCATCTCATATCGGGAACATAGGTATAGACACGTCGCGTCATCCCGCGCAGACCGAGGAAGTGCATGGTGAAGAAGGTGAAGTTGAATCCCAGAAAGAAGAGCCAGAAGTTCCACTTGCCCAGAGTCTCGTTCATCATGCGGCCCATCATCTTTGGCAGCCAGAAATAAAGCGCGCCAAACATGGGAAAGACGGCGCCGCCAATCAGCACATAGTGGAAATGCGCGACGACAAAGAAAGTGTCGTGCACCTGGGTGTCCACCGGCACCGACGCCAGCATCAGGCCGGAGAGTCCGCCGATCAAGAACACGAAGAAGAAGCCTGCGACCCACCACATGGGGAACTTGAACTGCAGGCGTCCATGCCAGATGGTCGCGATCCAACAGTAGAACTGAACGGCTGTTGGCAAGACGATCATCAACGTAGCCGCGGTGAAGAAGCTTTCTCCCAGCTGCGGCAGACCGGTGGCAAACATGTGGTGTACCCAAACTCCGAAAGCGATGAATCCGATGCTGACGGTCGAAACTACGAGCGCCAGATAGCCGAAGATGTGCCGCCGCGCGAAACAGGTGACGATCGTCGTGACGATTGCCGTTCCCGGAAGAAAGATGATGTAAACGTCCGGGTGGCCGAAGAACCAGAACAGGTGCTGGTAAAGCAGTACGTCGCCACCCTCGGCGGGATTGAAGAACTGAGTGCCCACGGTGCGGTCGAGCAGGAGCATGCTGCTTGAAAGCATCACAGCAGGCATGGCAAAAATCACCATGAAG
>JAFAUE010000193.1 GCA_019243475.1 Acidobacteriota bacterium
TCAACGAAGAGCTCGTCCTTGCAGTGAAAACAACGCGAAGCGTCGTTGCGCGTGTATTCTTCCCGCTCCATCTCATCGGTGGAGATGATCTTGACTGGAATCTTCCAGTGCTCGGCAAATTCGAGGGCCAGCTTCAATTCGCGTCGAGGAAGGCTGGGCGAATCGGCAAGTACCGCGAGCATTCGATCGCCGAGGACTTGGCGAGCGCTCCACGCCAGATACGCGGAATCGGTGCCTCCGGAATATGCGACCAACAGACTGTCGAGTGAGACCAGACGAGCACGCAAAGCGCGTTCTTTGCGGTCGACATCCGCCGGCGGTATTTGCGCCTCGGTTGCGGAAACCAATATCTATCCTCCTCCAAGTGCAGGCAGCAACGACGAGCTGCCGAAAACGAAGACAATGCCGATGACAAAACTGTAGGCGGCGGTAAAGCCCATCAGCATGGGTTTGAATTTTGGCGCGGCAGTTCCAAAGCGGAACAAGCCCGCCGCAGAGGCCGTCATGACCGTGTTCATCATGAGCAGGCCGGTTATAAAGGCGAAGAGCCCTAGAAAGCCTTTGCTCGTGCCTCCCAAGTTCGCTGCCAACAGAAAGACAAGCAGCTGCGTGGGAGTTTCAGCCCCAAGTCCATGAATTATGCCGACGAGAAGCGCCGATTTCCGACCGTAATTCCATTGAAACGATTCCGGTCGCCGAAGTTCCGGATTGGAACCTCGCCTGATGCGCCAATGCATCCAGCGCGCCGCCGAGAGTAGCAGCAGAATGCGCGATTGTCCATGTGTTGGCCGTTTCAGGACAATGCAGGCGACCACGTATCCGCCGAGGACAATCAGAGTCGTTCCGACCAGCCGTTCCGCAATGCGGTCAATCCCATGCGGCAGCCCCAGGCGAAAGACAATGACCAGCGAACCCAGCACTGCGACTGTAGCGGCGTGTCCTAAGGCATAGAGCAGTCCCAGAGTCATGGCACGGCGGGAAGAGTTTTGAACGCTGGCTATGTCGGAAATGGCGGCGATGTGATCGTAATCGAAGCCGTGACGCAGGCCCAAAACGCCGGCAGATAGCAAGGCGAGATTCAGCGGCAAGGCCAATAATGCGGCTCCTGTTCGGGATTTTACCGAATTTGGGAAATTCGCGTTTGGGCAGCGCTGCCAGCGGACACTGTTGATGCGTCGTTAAGCGCCAAGATTTCCGTCGACCGGGCCCCAACTCGCCGCCGGCAAATTCCCTGGGCAGGGAATTTCGCAGGGAATTTTTTCCCGCAAGAAAAACTTTCTTTCTGGGACCCGCATAAACAGCGGGTTTCCGAGGACCACCAGGGAATTAGCAGGGAATTAGCAGGGAATTAGCAGGGAATTAGCAGGGAATTAGCAGGGAACCCCTCCAAGGGCAGATCTCCGAGGATGCTTCCCGCAGGAGCTGAGTGGGCTCTCCGCGCCCGAGAGGAAACAAGTAACTTCACCCTTCACAATTCCAGTGCTAACACAGTCAGCAGCTGGCGCAAATCCTCGTTAGCGACTCCGCGGCCTGGTCGATTAAGCGGACGTCTGAGCACCCGAGGGGTGAAAGTTCACCGCAGAGCGCCTGACAATCAGTCCCAAGGCAGGACCTGATTGAGGCGTTCTGCGGCTTATCTTTTTTCCCCCATTTCCGCTACTTCTGCGGAATCACTGCCTTGCTCTGCACCGGAGTTTCGCCGGACGCGGTGGTCTTGAACGTCCCGACGCCACCAACCGGCTGACCGTTCTCCGTCACCTGGAAGTAGTACCGGGTGCTGGGCGAGAGGCCTTGCAGGCGAGCGTGGTGGTTCTTGCCGTCGGCGCCATCGGTGCCTTGCGCGGTCTCGGTCATGTTGGCGCGATTGGTTCCATACTTGAGACCGGTACTGCTGGCAGGGTTCTTGGTCGCCCATCCGATCAGTGCGTTCGAATCGCCCACTGTTTCCGCAACTGGACCGTTGCTGATCGTCTGTTCACTGGAAGAACCGTACTGGGTTGACGCCGAACTGCTACCTGGATTGGAGCTGCCGTACGCGCTGGAGCCGTTCTGGCTGGAAGTAGCAGAGTTGCTGCTTGATGGGGTTTGCGAATTATCGGAAGCGTCGAATCCGCTGTTGCCGGCGGTAACGCCGCTGCTCGTGCTGCTTCCTGTATTGCTGCTGGCTGAACTGTAATCTGAAGAGTTGGAGTTCTTCTTCGTCGTCTTGGCAGTGCCGCTGCTGCCGGTTTGTGCCAGCGCCACCGCGCCGGCCAGCAAGATAGTTCCCAGAATCGAAACCATGGTCTTCATTCGCCAAATTCTCCTTCACCCGCATTTCGAGTGGCGGAAATTTGGATGCATCCAGAGCACGCCGGGAGGTCAGGCCAGAGTTGCCGCTGCGAAGGGGGGATTGCACGGCCCCATGAAGAATTTAAAACCGACGAAGACACGTACTAAAGGAGCAAAAAAGTACCGGCCGCATAGCGCGGCCGGCGGGTTTTTAGGAGGAGGGTACTATGCGGAAACGAGTCCGGGTTTAGCGACTGATGCGGGTTTGGGCAATGCAGCCTTTTCCGCAGCTATTTTCTCTTCCTGCTCGCGCAGTTTCTCCGGCATGTCCACGACCTTCACGTCTTTCGCCAGGCCGAGCGCCTTCAGCATCCAAATGCCGTAATAATTCAGATCGACTTCGTACCAAGCCAGTCCATGGCGGGCCGAAACCGGATGCGCGTGGTGATTGTTATGCCAGCCTTCGCCGAAGGTGACCATCGCCACCCACCAGTTGTTGGTCGAATCGTCCTTGGTGATGAAGCGGCGGCTGCCCCACATGTGGGTGGCGGAATTGACCAGCCAGGTGGCG
>JAFAUE010000446.1 GCA_019243475.1 Acidobacteriota bacterium
CACCGGGCATCTCTTCCAGTGTTCCAGCTTCAAAGGCGCCTTCATTTCCGGTGATGCCGATGGCAGTCCGCTGCGCGCCGGGAATGGGGTGAGCGCGAAATCCGAACGACTCAATTTTGCTGCATACAGCGCGCACCTGTTCTTCCGTGGCGTGGGACTGCATTACGACCAGCATTTATGGGCTCCTGAACGCGTGTTTCAAGTGTAATGAATTCACGGGTTATGCGGCAATTTAGCGATTCACGCGGCCGCCTCTTTTCTACCTTTGAGGTCAAACACGCGGCCGTTCCCTGCCAAGGCATAGGCGTTGCCGCTATCCTCAAAGTATGCCAACGAAATGGGAGAAGGAAGCGAAGGACATCCTGAAGCAGCCTGCTCCCTCCTCTCCTCCGAAGCTGACCTCGCGCCGCATCGGCATACACACTTCGACGGCTGGAGGTCCGGAGACGGCGGCCGAACGCGCTTATCGCCTGGGCTGCAACACCTTCCAGATGTTTTCATCGTCGCCGCGGATGTGGAAACCGTATCAGTTATCCGAAATCCAATGCGCTGAGATGAAGCGGCTCAAGGAGACCTACGGAATTTCGCCTCTGGTGATCCATACCAGCTACCTCGTAAATGTCGCCAGTTCAACAACGGAGTTCCTGCATAAGTCCATCGCCGCATTCCGCGCAGAGGTGGAACGCGCACTCGCCCTGGGAGCGCAATACCTCGTCCTTCATGCCGGCTCCTACCGCGGGCTCAGCCGGCAGGAAGGATTGGAACGCGCGGCGCATGCAATCGCCGAAGCTACCGATAGGCTTGATTTAGCAGCATGCGGCTTCAAAGTACTCATAGAAAATGCCGCGGGCGCGGAGTATTCGTTAGGTAGCTCTTTTGAGCAGGTGGCAGAGCTGGTCGAACGGCTCCGTTCCGTGCTACCGGTTGCCGCATGCATCGATACTTGCCACACTCACGTCGCCGGCTACGACATTGTTTCGCCCGAAGGGTACGAGCACACGATGAAGTACCTGGAAAATACCATCGGCCTCAAAAACATCCCGATTTGGCACTGCAACGACGCCAAGGCGGCACGGGCCTCGAAACTCGATCGACATCAACATATCGGCGAAGGCACGATCGGCCTAGAGCCCTTTCGCCGGCTGCTGAACGACATCCGCACCTCGCACGCGGCTTTCATTGCAGAAACTCCCATCGACGAACCGGGCGATGATCAGAAGAACGTGAATGCGTTAAAAGCGCTGGTTGCGCCCTGATACCAGTCCCGCCTACCCGCAATCCCTTTCCTTTAAAATGGATTGATTCCCATGTCGAGCCAGGAGAAAACTGAGATTTTGAACGCGCCCGAGCAGCCACGCGAGCGCGAGCAGCGCTATGACGCGCAGAAGATCGAGCAGAAATGGCACCAGCGTTGGCAACAGAAGCCGGAGCTGTATCGTGCCGAGCCTCCGAATTCGGCGCGCAAAAAGTATTACGTCCTTGAGATGCTGCCGTATCCCTCGGGCGCATTACACATGGGCCACGTGCGCAACTACTCCATTGGTGATGCGCTCGCGCGCTTCATGTGGATGAAGGGGTACAACGTTCTCCATCCCATGGGATGGGACGCATTTGGATTGCCCGCGGAAAACGCCGCGCTTAAGAACAACACGCCGCCGCGTGAGTGGACGCTGCAAAACGTCGCCAACATGAAGCGGCAGATGAACCGGCTCGCTTTCTCCTACGACTGGGATACAGAAATCACCAGCTGCCTGCCCGATTATTACAAATGGAACCAGTGGTTCTTTTTGAAGTTTTTTGAGCGCGGCCTTGCTTATCGTCGCAAGAGCAAAGTGAATTGGTGTCCTGAATGCGCGACGGTCCTCGCCAATGAGCAGGTGGTAAACGGCTGCTGCTGGCGGCACGAGGAGACTCCGGTCGAGCAGCGCGACCTCGAACAGTGGTTCTTGCGTATCACGAAATACGCCGACGAATTGTTGCGCGACATTGAGGTGCTGGAGGGCTGGCCGGAGAAAGTTCGCACCATGCAGCGCAACTGGATCGGCCGCAGCGAAGGCGCGCAGGTCGAGTTCCAGATTGAGAATACCGCCGACAAAGTTTCGGTGTTCACCACGCGCATCGACACCATTTTTGGCGCGACCTCGATCCAGCTCGCGCCCGAGCACCCGCTTGTATCGAGGCTCATTGGCAACGATCCTGACCTGCTCAGCCGACTCGACGAACTGATCAACGACCAGCGCATGGCGCGAGAGGCCGGCGATCCGAACGCATTGGAAAAACGCGGATTCTTCACGGGCACGAACGCGATCAATCCGTTCAATCAAGAGAAGATTCCGATCTGGATCGCGAACTACATACTCATGGAGTACGGCACTGGCGCAATCATGTCGGTCCCTGCGCACGACGACCGCGACTATGAGTTTGCCAGGAAGTACGGACTCGAAGTCCGAATCGTGATTCTCCCCCGACGGCATGAGCACGGCACTCAGCAGGACCCGGCATTGCCCTACACCGCGATGGATAGCTTGCTCATCAACTCAGGCGAGTTCAGCGGACTCGGCAACCATGAAGCCATCAAGAAGATGACGCAGTTTGCCGAACAGAATGCCTTCGGCAAGGGGACTGTGACTTTTCGCTTGCGCGATTGGGGCATCTCACGGCAGCGCTATTGGGGCACGCCTATCCCCATGCTCTATTGCGATAAGTGCGGCATCGTTCCCGTTCCGGAAAAAGACTTGCCGGTGTTGCTGCCGGAAAAGGTGGAGATCACGCTGCAGGGTGGCTCTCCATTGTCGCGTGTTCCGGAGTTTGTAAACGCTAAGTGTCCGAAGTGTGGCGGCGTGGCACGGCGCGAGACCGACACCATGGATACGTTCGTCGATTCATCCTGGTACTTCTACCGCTACACAAATGCCAAGCTTCGGACGGCGGCCATCGATTCCAAGGCGGTGGAGTATTGGTTCCCGATTGATCAGTACATCGGCGGAGTCGAGCACGCGATTCTTCACCTCATCTACTCGCGCTTCTGGACCAAAATCATGCGCGACATGGGGCTGATCAAGAACTCCGAGCCCGTGGAGCGCCTTTTCACGCAAGGCATGGTAATCAAGAATGGCGCGAAGATGTCCAAGAGCAAAGGCAACATCGTCTCGCCGGACGAGATGGTGGAGCGCTACGGCGCAGATAGCACTCGCGTCTATGCGTTGTTCGCTGCACCGCCAGACCGCGACCTCGACTGGCAGGAGAATGGAGTTGAAGGTGTAAGCAGGTTCCTGGCGAAGGTCTATCGGCTGGTAACACGTTATGCGAATTTCACCGGGGAGCGGTCGACCAAAGCGTCTGCCGGATCCCGCGAGCTGGAACGCAAGCTGCACCAGACGATTCGCAGAGTCTCCTCAGATTTTGACGGCAGGTGGCACTTCAATACCTCGATTGCGGCCATCATGGAGCTCGTGAACGCGATCACTGCAGCTGACGCACAAATTGCTTCGGGTGCAATCACGGCGGCGCAGATCCGTTCCACAATGCGCAGCCTTGTACTTATGCTTGCGCCTTTCGCTCCTTATATCGCCGCTGAGCTTTGGGAGACGCTGGGAGAACAGTCGCCGATCCTGCGCGCAACATGGCCGCAATTCGATCCCGAACTCGCGCGTGAGGAAGAGGTGGAAGTGCCGATTCAGATCAACGGCAAGAACCGCTCGCGCATCGTAGTACCAGTTGGCCTTCCAGAGGCCCAGGTTCGCGAGCTGGCTTTGAAGGACGAAAAGATACGCAGCCTGATCGAAGGCCGTGAGGTCGCCAAGGTAATTGTTGTTCCCGACAAGCTCGTGAACATCGTGGTGCGCTAGCCTTCATGCACGGCAGTCCTCTGCGCCAAGGCTTTCGCGAAGTGTTTCAGGATCCTGCCCTGCTACTCATTGAGATCGCCTGGCGCTGGGCGTTCGGCACTGTTGCTCTCCTGGCGTGCGTCCTTGTAGTGGTCTTCGGACTGAAGGGCGTCAGCGTGCCGACAACAGAACTAAGTTCCCGTTCTGGAATCGAGCTGGCAGTGCTGGCGCAGAACTTCGCATCTACCGCACTCTTGCTCGGCGCTGCGCTCGTCCGTTTGCTGATCGTCGCTGTCCTATTTCTCGCGGTAGCGTGGACAATTCTGAGCGCTCTTGGCCGACGGGCCACACTGCTGCGGCCGGCGCTCGCCTCCGGAGCCGACCTGGAGTCATGCGCTCGCATCAGCGCCATCCGGGCGCTGATTGCAATCGGTGCGCTAGTTCTGTGGGTCGTGGCGGGACTATTTGCCGGATTCGTTATCGCGATTTCCGGGAAAACCGGGCCGCCGAATTTCTGGCTCGCGATTCCCATCCTGGTTCCCGTTTTCCTTCTGCTTGTCGGAGCGTGGTCGATACTCAACTGGTATCTATCGCTGTCGCCGCTATTTGAGGAGCCTGGCTGGTTTCAATGTGCGCGAAGGGCGTGGCAGCTCGTCAGATCACGACGTGATGAAGCGTTGGAAATTACGATCGTCACTTCCTCGATTCGCTTGCTTATGCTTGTCGCAACTTTTCTTTTAGCGCTGGCTGCCGGCGGACTCATAACCAATGTGCGCGTTCTCGCCTTTGATCTTACGGCGATCGCGCTTTTCTACTTTGCGGTTGCCGATCTCGTGAGCCTTGCCCGCCTCGCCGCGTTCGCGAAGCTAAGAGACGCGGAACAGCAATCCCACGGTCAATCGATCGCAGTCCACGCGTAAGCCGATTCCAACGCGATTCAATCCACGAACTCTACTCTAGGCTGTTCCTTGATGATTCCCCGCGCGTATCCCATTTCCAGCAGACGCGTAATGGCCTCGCGTCCTGCGGCGCCGTAATCGAGCGTCCGCTCGTTCACGTACATGCTCACAAAGCGGCCGGCGAGTTGGCGATCGAGATCGCGGGCAAACTGCATGGCATATTCCAACGCTTCGTCACGGTGATCGAGAGCGTACTGAATGCTGTCCTTCAAAGCTTGAGAAACCTCGCGCATCAGAGTGGGACCGAGTTCCCGCTTGATGGCGTTGCCTCCCAGCGGAAGGGGAAGTCCGGTCTCCTCGCTCCACCACTTCCCAAAATCAACAATGCGGTGCAATCCCGACTTCGCGTACGTGAGTTGGCCTTCGTGAATGATGAGCCCCGCTTCATAGCGGCCATCGAGTATCTGCGGAATGATCTGATCGAACGGCACAACTTCCGTTTGAATCTCCGGCGCGAACAGCTTCAGCACCAGGTAAGCAGTGGTCAAAGTGCCGGGGACGGCAATTTTTTTGCGCTTGATCTGGTCAACGGTGTACTCCTTGTTGGCTACGATCATCGGCCCGTAGCCTTCCCCAACGCTCCCTCCCGAGGGCAGCAACGCGTAGTCATTCTGCAGATACGGATAAGCGTGAAAGGAGATCGCGGTAACGTCGTAGAAAGCTTCGCGAGCTTTGCGATTCAGGGTCTCGATATCGGAGAGCGTATGGCTGAACTTCAGGCCAGACACTCGCACCTTATTAGTGGCGAGGCCATAAAACATGAATGCATCGTCTGAGTCGGGACTGTGTGCTACGGAGATATCTCGGAGTTGCGGCGAGACAAGGTTCGCCGGAAGAGACGAAAGTGTGCTGGACATGACGCATTCAGTTTACCTGAGTGAGAACATCGCCCCGACCAACGACAGATTCGCTGGCGGCCGAGGTGAGTAGCCGCTACACTGTGCTTCCAACTTTTTCTCTTAAGGAGCGTTGGTTGACCCGGTCATATCTGAAGCTTGGGCTGAAAGTATTTGTGTTCGCGTGGTTTCTCATTACCCTGCCGCTTCTGGGGGAAAGCGAGTGGTCGTTCGCCGTCTCCGGCGACTCGCGCAACTGTGGCGACATTGTGATGAGCGCGATAGCGCCGAAAGTTCGGGCCGATGGCGCCAAATTCTATTGGCACCTGGGCGACTATCGCGCCAACTATGACTTCGACGAGGATATGCTGGCTGCCACGGCAGCTCGGAATCAACATCTAGCGGTCGCAGATTACCAGCGCACGGCATGGAGCGATTTCATCGCGCAGCAGCTTGAGCCGTTCGGCGATCTGCCCGTGTATCTTGCCATCGGCAACCACGAGCTGGTTCCTCCAAAAACGCGCGCGGACTACCTGCAGCAGTTCGCGGACTGGCTCGACACTCCTGAGCTGCGCGCGCAGCGCTTGCGGGACGATCCGCGTGCGCACAAGCTGACCACGTACTATCACTGGATTCGCGACGGAGTCGATTTCATCTCGCTCGACAATGCATCTCCAGACCAATTCGATGGCGAGCAGGTCGCGTGGCTGGAAAAAGTCCTGGCTCGCGATGAAACCGATGCAAACATCCGCACCGTTGTCGTAGGCATGCACGATGCGCTACCGGACAGCGTCTCCGCCGGCCACAGCATGGACGAATCGCCGCAGATGGAACAGAGCGGCCGTCGTGTATATCGCGACCTGCTGAATCTGCGCGGCAAGAGTAAGAAGCACGTCTATGTTCTAGCCAGCCATTCGCATTTCTTCGCCGAAGACGTTTACAACGACGCCTGTCACCCCACTCCAGAGACCCTGTTGCCGGGCTGGATCGTCGGCACTGCGGGCGCCGTCCGATATCGTCTGCCAGCGAATCTGTTCGGCGCGAAAAATGCCCATACCGACGTTTACGGTTACCTGCTGGGGACGGTACAGCCAAACGGCGAGGTCCGATTCCTCTTTCGGGAAGTGCTGCAAAAGGACATTTCTGCCGGCGTAAGCGAGCGCTATGGAAGCAAGCAGGTGACTGCATGCTTCGAAGGCAACAAATCGCAGTACACTCCTGCCGGACCGGACTGCGGAAAGTAAGCATCGGCTGCATTCGCGAGAAATAATTTCTTGAGAGCGGGCTAGCCTGGTTTGTATCGCAGCGTCGGACCGCAAGAATTTCAGACCTGCTATTCTTGCTTTCGAAATGCGAGCTCTCGGATTTCTTCTCTTTCTGATCGTCCTTGCCGTCATTCTTCTGGTTGCGTTTTCAACTACCCCGGCGATTAACGTGCCGGCTTCCGTCAAGGTGATTGGGCAAGCCACTCCGATCACCGTCACAATTTCTGACCCGCATGGTGTTCGGCGCGCTTCCGCCTACCTCGAACAGAATGATCAGCGTTACACGCTGGTGACCGTCGAACGCACATCGCGCCGTTTTCGTTGGGCTCGCAATGAGCCGGAGAAAACTTTGCAGTTCACTGCCGGCTCGCGCAGCCTGCCGCAGCTCAAAGACGGCCCGGCGCGGCTGATAGTCGAAGCCACTTCCAACGACTTTCGCGGAAAAACTGCCGAAGCAGTCCGTGACGTGACCGTTGCCACACGGCCCGTGACGCTGAGCGTTGACTCCGACCAGCATTACCTTTATGTGGGCATGGCAGATCTCGTCACCTACACCGTGTCGGGATCTGCGACTAGTTCCGGTGTGCGTGTCGCAGACGAAAGCTTCCGCGGCTGGCCCATGCCCAGCGGAAAGCCCGGCGACTTCTCTCTGTTTGCCTTTGGCTGGAATATCCCAACCAACACAGTGCCTGTGGTTTACGCCACAGGACCGGGCGGAGATGAAGCCCACGGGACAATGACCGTTGTCTTCCCAAAACGGGAGCAGCCCAGGTATCGCGTACGCGACCTGCAAATCGACGACAAATTCATGCAGAAGGTCGTGGACGAACTGGATCCGAACGGCTCCGGCGACCTCGTCGCGCGGTTCGTCCGCATCAACAGCGAGATGCGCAAGGCCAACAATGAAACGCTGGCCAGCCTCAAAAACAAAACCGAACCAAAGTTTCTCTGGTCACAGCCGTTTCAGCAGCAGCCCAACACGAAAGTCGAAGCGAACTTTGCCGATCTGCGGAACTACATTTACCACGGCCAGAAAATCGATCAACAGACGCACCTCGGCTATGACCTGTCGAGCACCTCGCATGTCGGTGTCCAGGCCTCAAACGACGGCCGGATAGTCTATGCCGCGCCGCTTGGCATTTACGGCAACTGCATCGTCGTTGACCATGGCTATGGCTTGCAGACTATCTACGGCCATCTGAGCGAAATAGATGTTCACGAAGGCGACATGGTGAAGCGCGGCCAGGTGATGGGCAAGAGCGGCACTACGGGAATGGCAGGCGGCGATCACATCCACTTCAGCATGCAGCTGGAAGGCATTCAGATTGACCCAAAAGAGTGGTGGGACGCGCATTGGATTAAGGATCACATTGCGCGACGAGTAGAGCTACCGGAATTCGCCTCATAATCCAGTAATGGAGACGTCCCGGCTGCAATATTCACGATGAAGCTGATCGCTTCGCGGGATCCCGTAGTGTCCTAATCTGGGTTGCTTCCGGTTTCAAAATGGAACCGCAATTTCACCCTCTTGAGAAACATGATTCTAAATCGGCCAATCGAGCAACTTTATTTCTCCGTTCTTTGCCTCGTATCGTGATACCGCAAGATTCAAGAGGTCGCGAAGGTTCTTGGCCTGAAGCCAGCTTACAGTTACGGCTGCTCTTTCTTGAGCAATACGATCAGCTGCTACGTCAGGCGATACGTGACCGGGAACTTCGTCTACAGGAATCAGTTGCGCAAACCGAATCCGTATATCGGTCATGGACCAGTTTATGAAAACGTAGTTTGAGTAGACTTCAATGATTCCATCAGGGGCAGGAACGAATTTGATTTCTTCAGCCATTGCAGAATTTATTGCACTCCTATTCCAGCAGAAATATCGGCTTCCAACTTAGGCCCATTGCCGAGCTCGGTTTCCCGCTGAGGCCTCCTCTTCATTTCCAATAGTCTTCCCATTTCGGTCGAAAGCCCGCTATCCAAAACGCTAGGCTGCGGCTCTGGAGGACGCAGTTTGTCATTCTCGAATCCGGCAATGTCGTAAAAGCTAGGGCGCAGCCCCACATCCACATAGGGCGTAGCGGTCACCCAATCAACCATTCGGCTAAAAGGAACAAACCACACGACCAGACCCATGTCGCATGCTGCCGCAATTTTTTTTAAGATTCTGATCTGGTGCTTACCGTATTGAGGATTTTCAAGACGGGCAGAGACGTTGTTGGCGTGCCCGATGCCTATCTTTTTCGCAAATTCCGCCTGCGTTAAATCCCCCCTAAGTGCCCGAATTTGATAGGCAAGGGTTCTATCTAAATGGGATTCAACGAAGCGCTCTCTCGCCCGTTTGCTCGTTCCTAGTTTTGCCCAAAGCTTAGCCCTCGAAATCAAACCTGTGAATGCTCCCGCCCCCATGGCGAAGCTCATGGAGCCTTCTTTTTGCGATTGCCTTTCCCTCGAGATCATTCGTCACATCCTTGTCTGTTCCATGCAGGAACGTGTAGGAATGTTTGTCTGGATGCTCACGGATTCCATAGATTCGATAGCAGGCATCCCCTTGGTCTGTTCGTACATTGTTGGGCCTAAGCTCCGATATTCCACCCTCTCCATCTAAAGGGTCGAAGTCAGGCCTAACCCATAGGCCCCCGGGACGCACCCGCAAATGTGCCACGAGATTGACGATCTCAAGCTGTGCGTCAAAATCAAGCCCGTCATACCAAAGCTGCACAACCGGGCCTTCCGCCTCTGATTGGAAGCCGTAGAACGCCCAGATGTGTCTGTCATGGATCACAAGACTATCACAAATGATAGCTATCAAAAAAGATAGTTTTTGCTTGCTGCGATATTATCAATTTTGATATATTGCGCTTAGTGTTTACGAAGGTAAGGAGGAAACCAGTGCGAGGCCCACCAAAAACAAAGGGCTATTTACGAGGCTCCCACCGCGTAAATAGCCCTTTTCCTTCTGGTGATGGCCTGCTCAATGGCGCGAGCTAGGGACTGGAAATCCTGAGCCTCCCCGGCGTTTGCGGGTTCAAATCCCGTCCATCACCCCAACGAAAACCAATGCCCCATCGGGAGTTGGAAGCTGCCGACAGGCCAATCAGCAGGGGGTTTAGCCGCATGCCGACCGCAAAAGCATTATCGGCTTGCCCTGTTGTGAAAGGCAAGCCAAATGTACACATTGACTAAAGAACAGCAGGTGAGTGTCATTTCGGTACTTGGAAGGCAAGAGCATTCGCAGCATAGAGCGCATGACAGGAATTCATCGTGGTCTGGGACTGGACGACGCGGCGGTGTAGACGGTGAGTGGCCGGCGATTCAGGCCGGCTATGCGCGACGGAAAAGCTGTCACGGTCTTCGTGCAGATCGAGATCAATTTCCGGCTGGGTTGAGAGACACGCGCGTAAGTCGCCTTCGGAAAACAATTCGCCTTTCGTAAGACATACACAGCCGTGCGACACTGAACCTTGAGGCAAGCCTATGGCGCAATCTGATATTCGCGAATACGACGCGCGCGCAGTTTCTACGGAAACTTTCGGGCGCGTAGCCTGCAGCGCGCGTAATCATCATTTTCTAGTCGATGGTCCGGTGCAGAATGGCTGTCCGGGAGAAGCCATAACTCCGGCGGAGGTTTTTCTCTCCGCTATCGCCGCTTGTGGCGTCGAACTCGTGCAGGTCCTCGCCAAAGCGGAATCAATTCCACTTTCGGGAATTGCCGTGGACATTCACGGCGCTATGGACCGCTCGCGCCCGCCGCGCAAAGACGTCTCGCTATTCAACTCCGTGACCGTGCGTTTTCGCATGAAAGGTGTGAGCGAGCAGCAGGGTAGGCGCCTGGTGGAGTTATTCAAAGGCAGGTGACCGCTCTACGGCACGGTCGCAGTTGCGACCCCGGAAGTGAAAGTGGAGTTGAGCCTGGATGATTAGGGCGGGGGCCCATGGAAGAACTGCTGCGCATCAGCTCTGATGCGCGAGTGACCGTTCGCCGTCCAGGAATTCCGAATATCGACGGCAACTGCGTGCTCTACTGGATGCAGCGCTCGCAGCGTGCTTTCGATAACCACGCCCTCGACGTGGCGGTGAACGTTGCCAATGCTATTCGCAAGCCGGTCGCAGTTTTTCTGGCTCCGATACCGTACTATCCGCGCGCGAACTGGCGGCATTATGCATTTTTGCAGCAGGGAATCCCCGATATCGCGAGCGGCCTGCGAAAACGCAACGTCGGTTTCGTACTTCGCACCTATCCTGACCACCATCTGCTGAAGTTCTGCGCGGAAGTGTGCCCTTGCCTGGTGATTGGCGATGAAAATCCTTTGCGCGAGCCGGAGCACTGGCGAGAGGTTGTGCAAAAGCGGCTGCGCGTACCGTTTTGGACTGTCGACTCCGATGTGATTGTTCCAACCAAGCTGTTCGAGAAGGAACAATTCGCGGCCTACACGATTCGTCCCAGGATTCGCGCACGCCTGCAGGAATTCTTGAAGCCACTCTCGAACCCCTCGGCAGAAATTCCATGGTCCGCGCCTCCAGGACTCAGGAGCTTGAATCCTGGTTCTGATCTGAGTGCAGATTGGCCTCTGGACAGAACCGTGCGACCGGTAGGGTCCTTCCTTGGCGGCAGCAAAGAGGCTATACGCCTGCTCCGCAGGTTCGTCGCCGATCGCTTGCCGGAGTACTCCGTGAATCGAAATCATCCGGAAACAAACGGCACAAGCAAGTTGTCTCCCTATCTTCACTTCGGCCACATTGGGCCTCACACGATTGCATTGGCGGCAGTGAAGGCCGATGTGCCGGAAGCATCTCGAGCAGCCTTCCTGGAAGAGCTGATCGTAAGACGAGAGTTGGCGATCAATTTCGTACGCTTCAATGCAAATTACGAGAGCATCGGAAGCGCTCCCAACTGGGCCGGCAGAACGTTAGCGGAGCACGCAGGCGATCAGCGCCCCATCCGTTACTCGGAAGCGAAGCTCGAAGCGGCGGAGACCCACGATCCCCTTTGGAACGCCGCGCAAATCCAAATGGTGGAGACCGGCTGGATGCACAACTACATGCGCATGTACTGGGCTAAAAAGCTCCTGGAATGGAGTCCTTCGGCCGCTGAAGCCTATCACCGTGCCGTGCGACTCAACGACAAATACGAGCTGGATGGACGCGACCCAAATGGTTATGAGGGGATCGCATGGGCGATTGTCGGAAAAAGTGATCGCGCCTGGTTTGAGAGGCCAATTTTCGGCAAGATCCGCTACATGTCCTTTGAAAGCACCTCGAGAAAATTTGATAGCAAACGCTACATACGGGAAATGCAGGCCCTGCGGAGTGAAAGAGCGGAAAAGTAAATTGGGTGACTGACTTTTGCCGAAATAGGCCGTGCGCCAAAAGAAAAGGCCGCCGAGGCGGCCTCTTCCGTTTGCGATTCCGTGGGCCTAGCCGTTGCTGTACAGCAACACGCCTTCCTGTTTTTCCTCGCCCACAGGACGATAGAAGAGCTTGTCGCCCTCGAGGAAGACTTCGATGAACGCCGGGCGCATGGTGATCGTGCCTTGGATCATCGCTTCTGACAGCGGGTCTTCGATGTAGCGCTGCAGTGC
>JAFAUE010000415.1 GCA_019243475.1 Acidobacteriota bacterium
AATCGAGAGTTGCCGGCCTGCCAATAGGCGACGGGACTTTTACTGAGGGGGCTTGCGGAGGATGAAGGCCTTCACCGCGATCGCATTTGGCTGCTGGCCGACGGGCACAATGGTCAGCAACACGGCCCCTTGCCGGGCGGCGGTACGCACCACGCTTACGTCTCCTGCTGCCGTGTCAGCAACGAAGAGAAAATTCTGGTTGGGAGAGAGTGCAAGCGCGTCTGGACGGCTGCCTACATGAACAGTACCTACCAACTTGCCGTCGTCGATACTGTAGACGCCGATCGTGTCAGAGTTGAAGTTGCTGACATATAAAGTCGAGTTGTCGGCACTCACGATTCCGCGTACCGGCCCGGCGCCGATCACATAGCTTCCGCTGACTTCATTTGTGGAAGTGAGAATTTCCGAGATGGTGTCCGCGCCGAAGTTGCTGACAAAAATCTCACCGCCGTCCGGCTTCAGAGCGAGATGCACCGGTGTGGCTCCGACGTCGAGCAATGCCAGCAGACGATCTGGGCCGAAGTCTCGCGACGGGCGCGCATGTTTCCCACCCTCACTTCTGCGTTCAACATGACTGAGCGCTTTTGTGCCCGTAGATGGCTGCGCAGAGCTCAGTCCAACCACCGCGACCTGCGAAGATCCGCTGCAGGTGATGAACGCCTTGCTCGAATCGGCTAGGATCTCGACGTCCGTTGGCTGCTCGCATACAGAAAGCGTGGAACGGACCTCCATGCTCTGCGCGTCGATAACAGAGATGGAGTTCCCAACGCGCTCTGCTGCTACTACTACATTCCCATTCTGGGATACGCGGGCCACGCCAGGCGATTTCCCGACTTGCACGTTGCGCAGCACCCGCCGGGATTGAAGATCGATGATCGATACTGAATTCGAGCCGGAGTCTGCGACATACGCGCGGCGGCCATCGCTGGAGATATCGACAAAATATGGCGCGCGCTCCACCCCTATCGTGTCCACCACCTTATTCTGCTCAGCGTCGATCACGCTTAAGGAATTCGACCCGGTATTGACGACATAAACCTCGTTTTTCTGCGAATTGGCTGCAACTCCAGTGGGGTTTGCGCCCACAGGTATGGTCGCAATCGAGGAGTAGTTCCTCATGTCGAGCACGGAGACGCTGTTGCTCTTTCCATTGGTCACATAGGCATACTCGCGATAAGCAGGTGGATAGTTGGGCAGTTTCTGAGTACAACCAGTCGCCAACAGGAGCACGGCAGCAACGATCGCGCGGATTGCCGGAGGGGGATGCAAGGCGCCGAAGGGACGAACCAAGGCGGAAGTCTAGCAGTCTTTGCGCGTTAGCGCGCAACCGCGGGGCGTGATGCTTCCTGCGACACCAGCACTCTAGCAGCGCTCACCGGGGCCGCCACACCGCGGTGCAGCACTGCTGCGATCTGCCGCGTTTCGTGCATCAGCGTTGCGAATTGATCCGGCAGAATCGATTGCGGACCATCGCTCAGAGCGCGATCGGGATCATGATGCACTTCAACAATCAGACCATCGGCGCCGGCAGCAATCGCTGCGCGTCCCATGGGGAGAACCTTATTCCGCTTCCCCGTCCCGTGGCTGGGATCTACCAAAATGGGAAGGTGGCTCAATCGTTGGACGGCGGGAACCAGGCTCAAATCGAGCGTGTTGCGCGTATGATCCGCGAAAGTGCGAACTCCCCGCTCGCACAGAGCGACGTTGTAATTGCCTTCGCTCATTACGTATTCGGCCGCCATCAGGAGTTCTTCCAGCGTGGCGGACATGCCGCGCTTGAGTAGCACCGGCTTGCGCGACCGTCCGGCGCGCTTGAGCAGCGAGAAATTCTGCATGTTTCGCGCGCCGATTTGAATCATGTCGGCGTACTCTTCAACCAGTTCTAATGACTCGTTGTCCACCGCTTCCGTCACGATCAGCAGACCGAAACGGTCTCTTACTTCCGACAATATCTTCAGACCCTCTTCGCCCAGACCCTGAAAGGAATATGGGGACGTGCGCGGCTTGTAAGCGCCACCGCGGAAGAAATGCGCGCCTGCACGCGAAACTTGCTCGCCGATGGTCAACGCCTGATCGCGCGATTCGATCGAGCATGGACCAGCCATCACCACAATCTCGCTCCCGCCGATCGCCACGTGCGTTCTGGGAAAACGGATGACCGTGTTGTCGGGCTTCAGATCGCGGCTGACCAGCTTGTAAGGCTTGCTGACACGAATGACTTCACCGACACCGGGCATCTCTTCCAGTGTTCCAGCTTCAAAGGCGCCTTCATTTCCGGTGATGCCGATGGCAGTCCGCTGCGCGCCGGGGATGGGGTGAGCGCGAAATCCGAACGACTCGATCTTGCTGCATACAGCGCGCACCTGTTCTTCCGTTGCGTGAGACTGCATTACGACCAGCATTTATGGGCTCCTGAACGTGTGCTTCAAGTGTAATGAATTCACGGGTTATGCGGCAATTTAGCGATTCACGCGGCCGCCTCTTTTCTATCTTTGAGGCCAAACAGGCGCTTCCCTGCCCACGCATTGGCATTGCCGCTATCCTGAAAGTATGCCAACGAAATGGGAGAAGGAAGCTAAGGACATCCTGAAGCAGCCGGCTCCTGCCTCTCCTCCGAAACTCACCTCACGCCGTATCGGCATACACACTTCGACGGCTGGAGGTCCGGAGACGGCGGCCGAACGCGCTTACCGCCTGGGCTGCAACACCTTCCAGATGTTTTCGTCGTCGCCGCGGATGTGGAAACCGTATCAGTTATCCGAAATCCAATGCGCTGAGATGAAGCGGCTCAAG
>JAFAUE010000436.1 GCA_019243475.1 Acidobacteriota bacterium
CGAGCCTGAAAGAATCGGCTCAGCCGGCTTTTCGCTTTATCGCTCCCTTAAATCCGCCGCCTCGAGAAGTGGTTAGCCTTCACGAGATCTTCAACCCTTCACACCTGGAACTGCTACAGAGCCTTCCTGCCTGCCCGACGTTCTCGAAACGAATAAGCTCTCAACTTACGCGCAAAGTGAACGATGTTGGCTTTGCTTTGATGGGGTTCGGGTGGATTAGGAATGCGACGGTCAGCGAGCGAAGCCATGCGAAACAGTGATAGCAGGACAAGACAGACCAAGATCCAGGCGGCGATCCCGATCAACCACCACATAGGAGTAGTGAGATTCTCCACCCCGCCAGCTCAGTTGTAAAGCAGAGCAGAGGAACGAGGAATCGGGTGATCGGGTGATCGGGTCATCGGGTCATCGGGTCATCGGGTCATCGGGTGATCGGGTCATCGGGTGATCGGGTATCGGGTGATCGGGTATCGGGTTATCTAAAAACACGAAATATGCCACGCACAAGTGCACGCCGGAAATCTCTGGGACAAGGAATTGTCACAAAGCTTCGCATGATTCTGTCTTTAGATGACCCGATGGCCCGATGATCCGATAACCCGATCTCCCTTGAGTCTTCTTCACTCAACTTTCACATCTCCCTCTTGACATTCCTAAGTTGCCTCTCTTAGAATTAGCACTCGACAGGCGGAAGTGCTAACAGCTGCTCCGCTCCTCATCCTGATCGCGCGGTTCCCCGTGGTCGTTCATGGATGGATCAACGGTTCTCATTATTTTTCAACAACTTGAAACACATTCCACCAACCTCTAAAGGAGTCGCATAACGACAATGGCAAAGCTGACCCCATTGCATGACCGCATTTTGGTTCGCCGCATTGAAGAGGGCGAAACCGTTCGTGGCGGGATCATTATCCCTGACACTGCGAAAGAGAAGCCGCAGGAGGGCGAGGTGATCGCCGTCGGCAAAGGCAAGAAGAACGAAGAAGGCAAGGTGTTCCCGCTGGATGTGCAGGAAGGCGATCGCATTCTCTTCGGCAAATACGCCGGCACGGAGATCAAGATCGATGGCGAGGAACTTCTCATCATGCGCGAAGAGGAAGTTCTGGGCGTCCTCTCAGGCGCAGCAAAGTCGGTAAAGAAAGCCAGCTAACCATAGAAGCTTGGGCAAGTAGACAACGATTTGCCGGCAACGTGCCGGTGCAGAAAGCATACCCGCTGCGGCGGGCAAGGAGATTGAACAATGGCAAAGCAGATCGTACACGGCGAGGAGTCGCGTCAGGCGATTCTCCGCGGCGTCAACGTACTGGCTGACGCAGTAAAGGTGACGCTCGGTCCGAAGGGCCGGAATGTTGTCATCGAGAAGAAATTCGGTTCACCCACCATCACCAAGGATGGTGTGACCGTTGCAAAAGAAATCGAGCTGAAGGATTCGCTCGAAAACATGGGCGCGCAGATGGTGCGCGAAGTCGCCTCCAAGACTTCCGACGTTGCCGGCGACGGCACGACCACCGCGACCGTCCTGGCTCAGTCCATCTTCCGCGAAGGTGTGAAGACGGTCGCTGCCGGCGCAAACCCGATGGCTCTGAAGCGCGGAATTGAAAAAGCAGTTGCCGCAGTTGTGGGTACCGTGGACAACGAAGGCAATCGCAATGGTGGCGCCCTTGCAGGCTTCTCCAAGCCGGTTTCAGGCGACATGATCGCGCAAGTCGGCACTATCTCCGCCAACAATGACGAGACCATCGGCAAGATCATCGCCGAGGCAATGAAGAAGGTCGGCAAAGATGGCGTGATCACCGTCGAAGAGTCGAAGACGATGGAGACCCAGCTCGAGGTGGTCGAAGGTATGCAGTTCGATCGCGGCTATCTCTCCCCGTACTTCGTCACGGATCCGGAGCGCATGGAAGCGGTTCTTGAGAATCCCTACATCCTGATCTACGAGAAGAAGATCAGCTCGATGAAGGACCTGCTCCCACTGCTCGAGCAGATTGCCAAGAGCGGCACGCCGTTGGTGATCGTCGCCGAGGACGTGGAAGGTGAGGCGCTCGCGACGCTGGTCGTCAACAAGCTGCGCGGCACCCTGAACGTTGCTGCGGTGAAGGCTCCGGGCTTCGGCGATCGCCGCAAGGCCATGCTGCAGGACATCGCGATCCTTACCGGTGGCAAAGCCATCACGGAAGATCTCGGCATCAAGCTGGAGAACGTTCAGGTGCAGGATCTTGGACGCGCAAAGCGCATCACCATCGACAAGGACAACACCACCATCATCGAAGGCAAGGGCAAGACCAACGAGATCGAAGGTCGCGTAAAGGAAATCCGCGCTCAGATCGACAAGACCACCAGCGACTACGACCGCGAGAAGCTCCAGGAGCGCCTGGCGAAGCTCGTCGGCGGCGTAGCTGTGATCAAGGTTGGTGCTGCTACCGAAACCGAGATGAAGGAGAA
This sequence comes from Acidobacteriota bacterium, assembly GCA_019243475.1. GTDB lineage: Bacteria > Acidobacteriota > Terriglobia > Terriglobales > Acidobacteriaceae > Gp1-AA112. The sequence continues at coordinate 2,443 of JAFAUE010000436.1, forward strand.
AAAGGCCCGCGTTGAAGACGCGATGCATGCGACGCGCGCGGCTGTTGAAGAGGGCATCGTTCCTGGCGGCGGTGTAGCGCTCGTGCGTTGCATCTCCGCAGTCGAAGCTCTGCAGAAGACGCTCACGGGAGACGAAGCGATCGGCGCTTCGATCGTGAAGCGCGCTCTGGAAGAGCCTCTGCGCCAGATCGTCGGTAACGCCGGCGAGGAAGGTGCAGTTGTGATCGGCAAGATCCGTGAGTCGAAGGACTCGAACTACGGATATAACGCCCAGACCGGCCAGTTCGAAGATCTGGTCAAGGCTGGCGTCATTGATCCGACCAAGGTCACTCGCACAGCCCTGCAAAACGCCGGCTCCATCGCCGGCCTTATGCTTACCACCGAAGCACTGGTCAGCGAACTTCCTGAAGAAAAGAAGGAACCTGCTGCTCCGGGCGGACACGGCGGGATGGGCGGCATGTACTAAGAGCTGCTGAGCTCCTCAGCTGCTAAGCTTCATGCTTAAAAGCCCCGCGCTACTGAAGCGGGGCTTTTTTTTGCGCAGTTCGTCTGGAATTCGTGGAACGCCGCCCGGTGCCGATCGTTGGCGATCCGCACCCTTTTGGGTCAGAAAATCACAAATCCAGACGCCATGGCCAAGTGGACATTTAAATCGCTGGTACATTGTCCAAACGGACACTGCACCTTCGGCATCTCTCCGAATCCAGCCTCAGGGCCGATGATTTTCACCTGAGGCTGTATGTCCCCACAACCAGCCAGCGGCAAAACTGTCCTCTGCGTCGACGACACCCCCTACGTCCTGCAGATGCTTGACATGTTTCTGACCGCCGTGGGCTACCGCGCGATCACAGCGGCTAATGGACATCAGGCAATTGAACTCGCTGCCGCGTTCCAAGTCGATGCCGTGATCCTCGACTACGAAATGCCGGAATTGAGCGGTCTGGACGTTGCTCGTATTCTCAAGCATGCGCACCCGCAAATTCCGATTTTGATGTATTCGGCGCGCCTGCCGCAGACGGAGATCAGCGCGGCTGGTCTGGTAGATGCGTACGTCGAGAAAGAACATCCACAGGCTTTGGTTCTTGAGCTTGCACGCATACTTGGGGATCCCCCGCCGGTATTAATCCGCCGGCGATTCCCTCGCTATCCGGCGTCTTCTCCATTCAGCCTTCGAGTGCCGGCGCCCGAGTCGGAAGGCGAAATCACCATCAGCGGCACTTTACGGGACTTGGCTGAAGGCGGTTTTGGCGGAGTAATCGACGGCAAAATGGTGCCGGGCGAAGTCGCAGCATTGGTACTGGGTCTTCCCCAGTGTCCCATATTGGAACTACGGGCGCGTGTGCGCTATCGCAACGCCGATTCGCATGGCTTCGAGTTCATCGACGTAACGCCTGCTCAACAGCAGGAACTGCGCCGGTGCCTGCAGACGCTCAGCACACTTTCATTTTCTTAGTTTCGACCGCACACGCTTTGCTATTGCCCGAGAACTCCGTATCATGCCGCCATGCTAAATCGACGAGAGCTGTGCTCCCTCATACCCGTGGTGGCAATTACGGGCGCCTGGGCTGCGAATGACCAGACTCTGACTTCCACCACGTTTCCCTTCGACTCTCTGCCGCAAAAGCCTGCCGGCGACCACACCACGCGTCCAGTAGTGAATGGCCGCATTCCAACTGGAGAACATGTCGAGGTGCATGAGACCACGCTCGCGCCTGGAGCCACGCCGCATGCGCCGCACAAACATAATCACAGCGAATTCTGGCTGATTCGGGAGGGCACGGTGGAAATCAGTCTCAATGGCCAGCCACACCGGTTAGGGCCTGGCGGGGTAGGTTTCGCAGCAAAAGATGATCTCCATGGCATCAAAAATGTCGGAGATACTCCAGCCAATTACTTCGTGGTCGCGGTCGGTGTGATGAGCTGAGACCAGGTGCAGTCCAATTTGTTGACCCGATAGTGGCAGAACCTTGGTACAGCTTTCCACTTATCTGCAACGACATAGGGTCATGCTATGATGCGCCCACTTTGGCACGTCGGAGAACCCCATGGCCAACCCTTTGCGCCCGTTAAGCACGGGTGAATTGCTCGACCAGACCTTCAGTTTCTACCGGCAAAACTTCCTGTTGTTTTTCGGTATTGCTGCGCTGCCGCAAGTGTTCCTCTTCATCCTGAACGTAGTGATGCTTGGTTTCGCCTTCTCGACCGCGGCGGCACGGAGCGTGACGGCGGCGGCCACCGGCGGAATCGCGATGGTTCTTACCGCGCTCGTATATCTGATTGCAGCATTGATCGCGACCGGCGTGATACAGGCCGCGACAACGTTTGCCGTGTCTTCTCTTTATCTCGAAGAGCCGACTGGCGTGAAGGCCGCTTATGCTCGCGTAAAGGGTCTGATTGGACGGTCGGTCAACGTCGTGATGAGCGTCGGTATACGCGTATTCGGCGGACTCCTGCTGTTCATCATTCCCGGGATCATCATGTTGCGGCGGTATTCGCTTGCTATCCCCGCCGCGGTGCTGGAGAACATCAAGACCAAAGATGCCCTCAAGCGCAGCAAGTTTCTCAGCGAAGGCGCCGGTGGACGCGTGCTGCTTGTATACGTGCTGCTGCTTGCCTTAATTTACGGGATCAGCTTTGGCGTGGGATGGTTGCTCGCATTGGTCCTCAGTCCGGAGGTTTTGCGACAAAACTTTGCCGCTCGAGTGACTCAGCAGTTTCTCGCGTTTCTTGTAGGCGCAGCCGTTGGACCGGTCATGACGATTGCTTTCGCGCTGCTTTACTATGATCAGCGAGTGAGAAAAGAAGCATTCGACCTCGAACACATGATGAAGTCGCTACAGCCTGCATCGGCCGCAGCCGCGGCCGGGGCGGCAGGCATCGGAGGCATTTCCTAAGCTCGATGCGCAGGAAAATCCGGCTTGCCGGAGCGCTCTTCATTCCCTTCCTTCTCATTGCTTCGGGGGCTGCCAGCGACGCAGCCCCTGATTCAAAAACCCTCAGCCTTTCCGAATACCAACAGGAACTTTCGCGCGTCGACAAAGGGCTCAAGGCTCTTCCCGAACGTCCGGAGGGCGCAGAGGCGCTGCGCGAATCGATTCCGCAAGCTTGGGATGTGGCCACGTCCGCGCGAACCTTTCACATCGACAACCAGGTTCTACGTGCTGATCTGGAGAGCTATACCAACGAGAAGGAGGACCGCGGAGACATCCTTCCCGAAATGGAATTGGCCGTAGAGGCTGAACTTGACGGAGCAAACCAGTTCGCCGTCGCGGCCAACGACAGTGCTCGCAGCCAGCTTGAGAGGATCCTTAGCGGGAGGGAGTATCGCAGTCTCTCGCGGATACAATCTCCGCTGGAAACACTGAAGGAGCGGTTGCTGCTTGCTTTCGTCCGGTTCTTTTCCAAACTTTTTCGTCTAGCCGGTGCTCACCCCAAGGTTTCCTTGATCTTTCTTTGGAGCACGATCGGCGCGATCGTCCTTGGATTTGCCATTTGGATCTACCTTCTCCTACGCAGTTCGCGGACACGCGCAGCATATAGCTATCCGCGGGAAGCCGGCGAGATGTTTCCTTCGGCTCGGCCCTGGCAACAGTGGCTGCTCGACGCAAAACACGCTGCCGACCGCGGCCAATCGCGCGACGCCGTACACCTGGCGTACTGGTGCGGCATTTCTTATTTGGAATCTGCCGGCGCCTGGAAACCCGACCGGGCGAGGACACCGCGCGAGTACTTGCGCGTGCTTCACCAGAGCAAGGATGCATTTGCGCGGAAAGAGCCTCTTGAAGCTCTCACTCGTTCATTCGAGCGCGTCTGGTACGCGCAGCAGGCGGCGTCGGCAGAGGATTTCCAGCTCAGCCTGGCACAACTCGAGAAAATCGGCTGCCGATGACGATCGATGCCGGCGACCGAAACATTCTGCTAGTCGCTTTTTCTATTCTCCTGATCACGATCATTCTGTCGGTAATCGTCTCACCCGCCGAAGATGATTCGAGCGCCTATCCTTCGCCTTACTCAACAGCTTCTGGCGGTGCGAAGGCGGCTTATACACTGCTATCTCAAATCGGGTATTCAGTGGAACATTGGCGCAGTGCTCCCGCGAGATTGCAAGAGCACGGCATTAAGACCGTCCTGATAGTGGCCGTGCCGACGCAGAATGCCACTCCCGAGGACGTCGAGAGCATTCGCCGATACGTGCAGAATGGGGGACGACTGCTCGCAATCGGCCCGACTTCGTTCCCGCTGCTTCCACATTCGCAATTTGCAGGAGGTATGCCGCATTTTCAGTGGCAAAGCTTCTCTTCGTTGCTTCCCAACGGCATCACGCGAGGCGCACCCGAGATCATGATGGCGCCGCGGATCTATTGGCGGCGCGATGACTCCGACTCCCAAATTGATTACGGCGATTCCTCGCGCGGAGTAGTCGTCTCGTACCGCTATGGGAAAGGCCAAATTGTGTGGTGGGCTGCAGCGGATCCGTTAACGAATAGTGGCATTACGCAGGCGGCTAATCTGCAACTTCTGCTGAACAGCGTTGGTCCCACCAGTGAGCGCACTGTGCTCTGGGACGATTATTTCCATGAAGGCGAGGTCACAATTGCTGAGTCCCTGCTAAAGAGTCCGCTCAAGTGGGGAATGGCACAGTTAGGGATCTTGGCCTTAGCTGTAGTGTTCACCTACTCGCGCCGGCATGGACCATTACGCAGTCTCCAGCAGCCGTCGCGCCTGGCAACGCTCGAATTTGTGGAGACACTCGGAGGCCTTTATCAACGTGCCGGGGCGACGGAACTACCGATTCAAGTAGCCTACGAACGCTTTCGTCATCAGCTCCACCGCAAGTTGGGGATCAGTATGTCAGCAACTTCGCGCGACATAGCCGAGCGCTTGGAAACAAGAACAGGCGAAACCGCTGCGCAGATAGAATCGATGCTCACGGAGTGCGAGTCGGCGCGGTACACGGAGGAAATACCCACTGACGATTCGCTGCGCCTGGTGAACTTTTTGAACCTGCTTGCGGAAAAACTGAGTCTCAATTCCAAAGATCAAGGAGCAAAATGAGCGCGGCAGCCGAGCTGATCCAGCACTGTCGTACACAGCTGAATAAAGTCATCGTGGGCCAGCAGCAGGCGATTGACCAGATGGTCCTAACGCTTCTCTGCGGCGGGCACGCGCTACTCGAAGGCGTTCCCGGAATGGCAAAGACGCTGCTTGCCAAGGCTCTCGCTCGCATCCTGCGCATCGACTATCAGCGTGTGCAATGCACTTCAGACCTTATGCCGGCTGACATTCTTGGCACGAACGTCCTGAACACGGCCACTGCTTCGTTCAGCCTCCATCGCGGGCCGGTCTTTACCGAACTACTGCTGGTGGACGAGATCAATCGTATGCCTCCCAGGACCCAGGCAGCGCTGCTCGAATGCATGGAAGAGCGCCAGGTCACGATCGACGGCGCGCGTCACCAGCTCTCGCCTGTATTCACCGTGATTGGCACGGAGAACCCGATCGAGTTCGAAGGCACTTATCCCCTCCCCGAAGCGCAACTTGACCGCTTTCTGCTGAAGATCAGCGTGGACTACCTTTCGGTGGATGAAGAAATACAAGTGCTGGGCAGTCACCACTCCGGGTTTGACGCGCAAAGATTGGATCGAGTGCAGTTTGAGACTCTCGAGAAGCAAGCACTACTGGCGGCACGGGAAGAAGTTAAAGCCGTCCGCATCGAGGACACGCTCTTTCGCTATCTGATTCAGCTAATACGGCGGACGCGCGATTGGCCGAGCATCGCGCTGGGCGCAAGTCCACGCGCCGCAGTAACGTTGATGCTCGCGGCAAAGGGTACCGCAGCCATGGATGGGAGGGATTACCTCATTCCGGATGACATCCAGTCCTCTGCCCTCCCTGTCTTGCGACATAGGCTGCTACTCAAGCCGGAAGCCGAACTTGAAGGCGTCGCCTCCGATCAGGTGATTCGCGACGTCATTAAGGCCGTGGAGGTTCCGCGGTGAGCCTACAGCCGCTGGCCCCGGCAGCGCGCGCTGAGCGCGTCACATTGCGGGTTGGAATCGGCTTCGGATTCGGCGATCGTTTTTTCGTTCTTCTTGTTGCGGGATTGCTCTGGATTGGACTCTTGTTCTGGAGCAGCAAATTTATCTACGGTCTCTGCGCGTGGGATGCGTTTCTTCTCTTTGCCTGGTTCCTCGACCTTCGGCGATTGCAAGACTCCGCGCAACTGGTAGTAGAGCGGGAGTTCTCTAGCCCGCTGGCTTTGCAGGAAGCAACGTCAATCACTCTCACTGTCGTCAACATGAGCACTACGACTCTAAGAGCGCAGCTTCTGGAGGACATCCCTACAGCTTTGCGTTCTACTCCTCCAGAACTCTCGTTAAGTATTCCCTCCGGCAGAAAGGGCAAGGCTATTTACGAGCTTCGGCCGACGGCACGTGGCGATTATGAACTAGGTCGAAGCTTTCTGCGTTGTCAGACGCGACTCGGGCTCGCGCAGCGCTGGGCAGAAGCGGACCTGCGTCAAGCAGTACGTGTATATCCGAGCCTCACATCCGCCAAGCGGCAACAGGTTTTTCTGCTGCGCAGCCGGCGCATCGAGCTTGAACGGCGGCTTTTGCGTCAGCACGGACAAGGCAAGGAGTTCGAATACCTCCGCGACTTTCGCGAAGGCGATGAATTTCGCGACGTCTGTTGGACCGCGACTGCGCGCCGCGGCAAACCGGTGACGCGAGTGCATCGCGCCGAGCGTAATCAAGCAGTTTGGGTTGTCATCGACTGCGGGCGTCTCATGCGTGCCCGAATTGGGACCCTGAGCAAGCTGGATTTTGCCGTTGACGCAACCCTCAATCTCGCCCAGGTCGCATCTTTCGGCGGGGATCGCGTTGCCCTGCTCGCTTACGGAGCCCGAATCCAGCAGAGACTCGGCCCGGGGCGCGGCCACAGCCACCTGAGTGCCGTTCTCGACCAACTCGCACGAGTGCATGGCGAAGCGGCCGAAGCCGATCATTTGCTGGCCGCTACAACGCTCATGAACTTGCAGACGCGCCGAAGCCTGATTGTCTGGCTGACCGACCTCTCTGAAACTGCCATGACTCCGGAAGTGGTTCAGGCAGCAATGCAGATGGCTGGCAGGCACATTGTGCTGTTCGCAGTCATTGGCCAGCCCGATCTGAAGAACCTGGTCGCCAAGAGACCCCAGACCGAGAGCGAGCTATATCGCTACACGGCGGCCATCGAAACGATTCACCGCCGTGAAATCACCCTGGCACGGATGCGCGAACGCGGGACGTTGGCGATGGAGGTGGAAGCCCGCGAGATCTCGACCGTCGTGATGAATCGTTATTTGGAGCTCAAGGAAAAGGGCCAGTTTTGAATGCAGTACGCCCGCCTCACGGTCAAACACGGACTGCGGGCCGCATTCCTATTTGAAAGGCAGCCCCGGACTGCGGATATAATCGCCAGTTTGCCCGGCCGCTGCTGCACGTCAAGCGCAGCCTTCGTCGAAGGAGTCGATCATGGCCCAACTGCAGTCCGTTCCCGCTCCTAACGGACTCACGCAACAAATGGAATTCGAACTGGCGCTTGAGTTCACGCGCATCGTGGAAGAAGCGGCCATCGAATCCGCCAAAACCATGGGTATGGGAGACCGGCCGCGCTCGGATCAAGTCGCCACCGAAGCGATGCGGCGCGCCATGGATTCTGTTCCCATGCGCGGAACCATCGTCATCGGCGAAGGTGAACGCGACAAAGCGCCAATGTTGTACATCGGCGAGAAGGTTGGAGCGAAGGCAGACAATTTAGCTCTTCCGGAAGTTGACATCGCCGTCGATCCACTTGAAGGAACGAACCTATGTGCAACAGGAGCAGCGAATGCGATCACCGTACTTGCTGCTTCAGAGCGCGGCGGCCTGCTACACGCCCCCGATTGCTATATGGAGAAGCTGGTAGTAGGTCCTTCATGTAAAGACGGAATCGACCTTGACGCTCCCGTGAAATACAACCTCAAGATGATTGCCAAGAGCCTGAGCCGCGACGTCAAGGACCTGGTGATCATCGTTCTTGATCGTCCGCGGCACGAAAAACTGATCAACGACATACGCGCGGCCGGAGCGCGGATCAAGCTAATCGGGGATGGTGACTTATCCGCCGGAATTGCGGCTGCCGTTCTCGGAACCGGAGTACACGCAGTGATGGGAACTGGCGGCGCTCCGGAAGGGGTAATTACCGCCGCTGCAATGCGCTGCCTGAACGGCGAAATCCTCGCTCGTCTGGTGATCGACCGCCCGGAGCTTGAAGAGCGCGTAACCAAAATGGGAATTAAGGACACAAAGAAGATTTATCGCGCCGAGGACCTTGCACCGGGAGAAAATATAGTCTTTGCGGCGACCGGCGTAACCGACGGATCACTGCTACGCGGCGTACGCTTCTTTGGTGACGGAATCCGAACTCAGTCGCTGGTCATGACGCGCAGCACCGGGAAGGTGCGCTTCATCGACAGTATCCATGTGCATCAGGGACCTGAGTTCAAGGTCCGCTTCTAGACAGCTACTGGCCGGAGTTCAGCGATGGAAGTTAATCGTGATGCGCGTGTCGGTCTCGACCGGCTGGCCGCCAAGTCTGTATGGCGAGTACCGCCACTGCCCGGCAGCCTCAAGCGCGGCCTGCCTCAGCAGCGGACTACCGGAGACTACCTTCAGATCGTGCAGAGCTCCGTCTACGCCAATCCTCGCTGAGATAACGACGTCCCCGCTGACACCGGCGCTTCGTGCCATTTCGGGATAACGAGGCATCACCCTCTTGAGCAACTTGCCTTCTGTCACTCCTTGAGAGGTGATCGGTTGCAGTTCAGGTGTAGCGGTCTTGGCTGCGATGATCGATGCCGGAAGCTGAGCATTTCCTTGCACGGCGACATTGGCGAAAGCAGGCGCTTCGGGCGCAGCCTCAGTGGTCACGGGCACAGGGCGCGCACTGCCGTGAATTACCTGCAATTCTTCGTTAGCGGGCGAAGTGGCAGAGCTTGCATTCTCCGTGGTCTTCCGTACTAGAGGCGCGCTTGGAGTTTTCCGCGCAGGTGCACTCGATGCGGCTGCGGGGACAGCAGCGTCCTTGGAGGCTGCTGTAACCACATTTGGCGAAGCCGGAGTGCTGGCTACAGCGGGAGCAGGCACCTGTTTCTTCGTGCTGGTGCTGCGGCTAAAGTAATACCCGGAGAGCAATGCAGCCGTCGCGAGCAGCACAATTACCGTGATGGCAAGAGGAACGACACTCTTGAGTGTCCTCGAGGCAGCGGCGGCTACGACGGATTCCCGCCGACCGACAGCGATCGTGGCCTGCGCCATGCTGGTGGGTCGCGGGGCCGCCGCAAATTCCGTCGCCAAACCGACCGTGCGGCTTGATTGAACCATCGCGGCCGGGTTGTCGAGCGAGATAGATGGGGTTTCCTCGTCAACATCCTGCGAAACCACATTTTCAGAAGAAACATTCCTTGAAACTGAAGCCGTCAGATTCTCGAAAGGTTCTTGAATACCTTCAATCTCTTCCTCAGCATCGTCAATTTGCGGAGGAACTAGATACTGTGCCAAATCGGGAACAGAGGTTCGATCAGGTTCCAGGACTGGTGCGGCGATGCTGGTGATCAGATCGGTAAGGAAGCTGAGCACGAGAATATCGCTTCCCGTGAAGTTATGTGGATTGGGCGAGAGCACCTCTGCAATGCCTATGCTCTCTGTCGCCGACATTACCGGGATCACCAGAAGAGACCGGAAATTCAATTGCCGGCATATTTCGGGATTCACACGCGAGTCTTCTTCCGAATCCTCGAGGCTTACGACGGTCGCGGATTGAAAGCATTGTCCGGAAAGCGAAGTTGGCGAAAGTCGAACGCCCGACTCCGGCGCGTTTCCGAACGAGGCTCGACAGACAACGTCCTCGCCTTCGCGCAGCGCGATAGCTGCACCGGTGGCGCGGGTAAGTTCGGCCATGCGGCGCGCGACAAGGTCAAGCGCCGCCGCACAATCCAAATTCTGTTCGGAGATGACTGCCTGCAGACCAGCGACTTCATTGAGGGACGAAACGCGATTTGCCAGCTCGGTGTCAGCGCTGTCTCCGGCTAACGACTCGGGTGTGATTGCCATAGCGCCATTTCTCAGCCATCGCCGCAGCACGGACACCGACGCAGGCTCGACGTGTGTGAAGCGCAGACCTGCTCGGCCCGATTCGTCGCTCCAGGCAACTATTCCGGTTGCAACCACCGGAGACTCCGCATCCGGAAGTTGAAAACGTGCCGGAGCGCTCGATCCCAATTCGAGACGACCGCTGCACGCAATGCCTATGCCGCCTTCTGACAAGTTCTCCAGCCATGTTTCGATGGCGGGAACGAGTTCGATGCGAATGGGAGAGAGGCGCTTGCGGGGGGTGGAACGCTGATCGCTGGAACGAAACTCGGTTCGGCTAAGTTGAGTGGCTGAAGTGCCCATTGACCTTTCCGTTACTCAGAAGTTATGGGAACTGCTTGGCTGTGGCCCACGCAGCAGGCGCACCCTGAGGCTTTGCCGGTGACGCGTTGTACACCACGGTGGGCGCCCCAGAATTCGCGGCAGGACGCAGGTCCTCTTCAAGCAGCTTCGCGCTTAAACGCAACGCTTCAAGCTCATGCTGGATGCGTTCTAAATCTGTTTCTTTCTGACGAATCAGGCTATAGATATCCTTCATCTCTTCACTCTTTTTCAACCAGGTTGGCGGGACGGATATTACGCGCATCATCACCCAGCTTTTATGGAAAAGCAATGAGTTTTCCTGCGTAGTTGCAGCCTACGACTGCAAGCAAGTGGCACAAATGTGAAAAATCTTGCACATTCCGGAACGCTGCTCGTCTATTACTTGAACTTGTTTCTTGCAGTGATTACGGTGCAGAAGTCTCCTACACCGCAAACGCCGGGGAAAGATAAAGGTACTTCGTCGGGACATAAGTCCGCGCAAGCCGCAGACAGCCACAGGCGCTGGTTTACCCTGATGGTGCTTGCCGCAGCAATGAAGATCCTGCTCGCCATACACCATTCCTTCGAATTATGGAACGCTCCCGAGTGGCTGGGCCCGCGGCTGCAGCAGCAATTCCACCACATGCGCTTTGTTCAACTGGGAAGCTTCGACAATTTAATGGACGAGATCAGGGATGCCGAAGTCTTGATGGGCTGGCAACTTCGCGTGGATCAGTTCCGGGCAGCGCAGCAACTGCGTTGGATTCATGCCACCACGGCGGCGGTCCATCAACTTATGTTTCCGGAGCTTGTTGCCAGCGAAGTGCGCTTGACCAGCTCGACTGAGATTCACGGGCCCGTAGTGGCGGAGCATGCCATCGCTCTCGTGTGTGCGCTCGCTAAGGGACTGGCGCAGACGGCAACATACCAGGAGCGAAAGCATTGGGGACAACAGGACTTGTGGAGGAGCAGAATGCGCCCGCAAGAAATTGCCGGTGCGAGGCTGCTTGTAATAGGACTCGGCGCAATCGGCAAACACGCGATCCCATTGGCCAAAGGTCTGGGAATGCGTGTGTTCGCGGTGCGACAACATCCTGAGCGCGGCACAGAAGGTGCAGATCGTGTTTTTTCGAGTGACGAACTCGAATCCGTGCTTCCGCAGTCCGACTATGTCCTCCTGGCTGCTCCACTCACGTCCAAGACCCGCGCTTTGTTCGGTGATCGCCTGTTCGGTGCCATGCGTGAGAATGCCTGCTTTCTAAACGTAAGCCGCGGCGCGTTAGTCGATGAAGCTGCGCTGGAGCGGGCTTTGCGTTCCCATCGAATTCGCGCTGCTGCCCTCGACGTTTTTCAAACTGAGCCGCTGCCAGCAGATTCTTCATTGTGGGAACTCGACAATTTGATCATTACGCCACATACCGCTGCGATCACGGAGAATCTGTGGGAGCGACATTACGTGCGCTTCACCGAAAATCTGCGCCGTTACACAGAGGGCAAGCCGCTACTGGGCGAAGTTGATAAACAAAGAGGCTACTGAAGCCGTCTTTTTTATAATGAAGGAAGCCGCAGGATCGGCATGGTTCCAGGAATGACACCATCGTCCAGCGAAACACCCGCGCCCCCGAAACCGAGGCGACCTCGTCTCTTTTGGAGCTGGACGCGCGATTTGTTCCTTGCCCTTATCTTCTCCGCACTCTTCATCGTGTTTCTGTATCAGCCGGTCCGCGTCGAAGGGACGAGCATGCTTCCGGGTCTGCAGGACCAGGAACGCATCTTCATCAACAAGTTCGTCTATCGTCTTGAGCCGATCGAACGCGGCGACATCGTTGTCTTTCACTATCCGTTCGATCCGTCTAAGAGCTACATCAAGCGCGTGATCGGCATCTCCGGGGACAAGGTACGGATTGTCGAGGGCCAGGTCTACGTAAACGGCAAGCCCTTAAAAGAAACGTACGTTCCCGGTGAATTTTTCGACTACCGCTCGATGAGCGAGACGGTTGTGCCGCAGCACTCATATTTTGTGCTGGGTGATCATCGTTCCCTTTCCAATGACAGCCGCGATTTCGGCCCAGTGGACGAGAGTTACATTTATGGAAAAGCAGTCTTTGTCTATTGGCCAATGGACAAACTAGGCATTCTGAAATAACCCACCGTTAGCTTCGATTCTGGCTACGCTGGAGTTCCGGCTGGGAAACCGGGAGCGGCTCAGTGGAGAGTTCCATCACGCCGTCCGCCAGGGCGGCTTCGCTGGTGTAGCGGATCACATCTTCGTACTCATTCCCAAGCAGCGTGCGCAGCTTCGTGGTGTCCAACCAATAAGAGCCGACCAGATATGGAAACGCGTCCGGGGGAATGGATGTAATCCCCGACGCCCACATCGTCTGAATCAGTCCCTGGCAGAACGATAGGCCGGGCAAGCGCCTTACCTGAGCTCCCGCAATTTGCGCGCATTGTCTGACAGTTAAAGGATCACCGCGTCCGGCGACGTTAAGAATCAAGAGCGGATCCGAAAGCTTGGGTCGGCTTAAGATCCAGACGATCAGGCGGGCCACGTCGTCTACGTGCGCAAACTGCAGTTTGTGCTCCAGGTATTCCTTCCCCCAGGGATACACCAGAGGAAAACGTGTTCCTCGACGCTGAAACATCCTGCCCAGGCGGCCTGTTCCGTAAGCCGTGCCGCGAACCGCGTTGATCATGTAGTTCTGCACCGAACGTCCGGAAAAAATGTGAGGACGCAGCAAATACACGTCGCAGCCGCCGAGGTCCTTGGCACGCGACTGAACGGCCGCGTCAGCCTGCTTCTTGTGAACCGCATAGGTCAGTGTATGAGCCCTAAGAGCATCGTTCTCGCGGGCCGCTCGTTTCAACGACGGTCCATACACGGCGACGCTGCTCAAATGAACGAGTTTCTCCACTCGTCCGTCCATGCGGTTGGCCTCGGCAATCGCCTCGAGCACCCGCGCGGTTCCGGCAACGTTGATTCGCCACATGCTTTCGCGATCCAGGACACCGGCGCGAACCGGATCAACCACGAATGCGAGATGTACGACGCCGACAGCTCGCGTCTCACGCAGAATGCGGGCCATGCGATCGCAGGAGGACTCCTGGCCTAAATCGACAGATTCGAACTCGAAGTGAGTGGAAGTATCTGCAGGGGGCTGAAGATCAATCCCGATTACGTTGAAGCCCTCGAGCAGCGGCAGCAGGCGGCTTCCCAGAGCTCCGGAGACGCCTGTTACCAGGAGTGAGGGCTTCGTGGAAGCCATAACTATTTCGGATTGGGCGGAGCGGCCGGGGTTGCCGCCGGTTGTCCCGGTTTGGGAACGACTACTGCCGAGCCACCCGGGCGTGAAGGAACCGCCCCAGGAGCTCCCGCAGGCCCAAGCTGCGGCGTGGGCGTTTCCGGACCGAAATAGGCCTCGTTAAATTCTGGCTTACTGGAGCTGTTGATCTGCTCACGGACGTCGGCAATGCGTTGCCGCGTGACTGTCTGCTTCACCTGCTCCTTTACTTGATCGAAGGGGAGCTGCTGCTTCGCATCGACACGATAGATGACGTAGGAGGTTGGATCGGTAAACACTTCCGACACTTCGCCCGGTTTCATCGAAAACAACTTCTGTTCCTGGGCCGCAGGCAGTGTGCCGCGCCGCCGCGCCCCCAATTTCGTACTGGGCGGCTGAGTGGTGTTTTTCAGTTGTTCATAGAGGGACTTCTGAACTTGTTCCGGATCTCCCCCCGCGGCCAATTGCTCTCGCGCCTTGTCGGCGATCGATTTCGCGTCCGGCGATGCCGCTGCCTGCTTAGGATCTGTCGGAGTGCGCGGTATAAACAAGCGCGTAAGCGTGACTTCCTCATAGGCGGACGGATTCTGGTCGTAATAGCTCTTCAGCTCCGCGTCACCTACATTTGAAGCTTGTGTCTGGAGTTTTCGTTCCGCGTCCTGCATAAGAAGCTGCAGACGCATGAGCGACAATTGTTCGGTGAAGTCAGGATCCTTGTCCACGCCGAGCTTCACCCCCTGGTTCGCCGCGGTCAGCAACTGCGCATACCGGTTCGCGATCTGGCGGCGCGCCTGCGGTGGAGCGCCTGGTGCAACTGTCTTCATCAACTTCTCAAACTCCTCGCGCGAAACCTCTGTTTTGCAATCGTTGCCAGCACTGGGGGACGCCGCTTTAGCAGCTGTTCCAGTTTTCCCTGCTGTACCGTTCTGGGCAGCCGATTTGGGAGTTCCAGAAAGGGAAACATCGCAAACACCGTCAATCGTAATTACAGTCGCGCCTTCCGGAAGGAGCGAGCCCGGCGCGGATGCCGAGGTGCTTCCCGGCGCTGAAGCTGCGGCTGGCGCGGGAGCCGTTTGGGATTGAGGAGCAGAGCCGGGCTTAGTAGCCGTGGCTGTCTGTCCAAGACAGAAGCTTGCAGTGAGCAGCGGAATGCTGATGACTTGAAATGTATGACGAATCAATGTACCTCCAGGCAGTTGCAGGGGAAGAAATTGATGCTAGCACAGCGCGGCAGGCATACAGTCCTGCCGCTGCTAAGCCGTATAAGATAAGGTTACCAGCCCGGAATGGCCACTTCTTCTATTCCTCGAACAGCAGGGATGCGCAAAGAAAAGCGCTCGGTCGCGCGCAACTCGATGCTGGCGGCCATCGGCATGACTGCGCTCAAGATCGTCGTCGGCTTCACCAGCGGAAGCCTGGGACTCATCTCTGAGGCAGCCCATTCGTCGCTGGATCTGCTGGCGGCGGTCATCACCTTCTTTTCTGTAGGCGTGTCGGATAAGCCTGCGGACGCCGATCATCAGTACGGACACGGCAAGGTCGAGAATTTCTCCGCATTTCTTGAAACCGGCCTGCTGCTGATCACCTGCGTATGGATCGTCACAGAAGCCATTCGCCGCCTGTTTTTCCACCACGTGGTGATTGAACCGTCTGCCTTGGCATTTGGCGTTTTGTTTCTCTCTATGGCGATTGATTTCTGGCGTTCGCGCGCGCTTGGAGCAACCGCGACGCGATACAAGAGTCAGGCGCTTGAAGCTGACGCCCTGCACTTCACCACCGACATCTGGTCGAGCGCAGTGGTCATTCTGGGACTCGCTCTGGTGTGGCTCGGACATCGTCTCGCCGTGCCATGGCTGCGAGTCGCTGATCCGATTGCCGCGCTCGCTGTTGCCGGAGTCATCGTGTACGTGAGCTCCCGGCTGGCGCGACAGACTATCGACGCGCTACTCGATGCCGCTCCGCGCGGAGTCCGCGGGCAGATCGTTCGCGCTGTGGAAGGCGTGCCGGGAATCCTCGAAGTCGATCGTGTCCGCGTTCGCCGGGCCGGGAACCACTACTTTGCCGAGGTGCAGGTAGGACTCAGTCGCACCGCGACTCTGCAGCATTCCGACCACATGGCCGCGGCCGTCACGGACGCAGTTCAGCGCGTGCTGCCCGAAGCCGACGTCACCATCCGCGCGTTTCCCCTGGCGACCGGCGGCGAAAGCATCTTCGACCGCATTCGCGCCGTGGCTTCGCGCCACAATCTCAGTGTGCACGACGTCAACGTGCAAGACCTGAATGGCAAACTCCACGTCGAGCAGCACCTCGAACTCGATGAACGTCTTTCGCTCAAGCAGGCGCATGATTTTGTCACCGTTCTCGAGTCGGAAATACGCAGCGAGGTGCCCGAGATCGACTCCATCCTCACACACATCGAAAGTGACTCCGCCACCATCGAGCCCGGCGACGCGACATTCCACAACACGGCGCTCGAACACAAGCTGCGCAAGATCGTCGCGGAATTTCCGGAAGTCATCGACCTGCACGAGATCGTCCTCAAGCGCGTTCGCGACCGCATTTATCTCTCCTGCCACACCACGCTGTCGGACGATCTCAGCCTCTCCCGCGTGCACGACATCTCTACCGCCCTAGAAATTCGCTTCAAGCAGGCCGCCCCCGAGCTCTTTAAGGTTCTGATTCACACCGAGCCACAGACTGACAACCGTCGCTGAGCTCCATTCCGCCCCTAGAAATTCGACGGCCGACGAGCAAGTACGGAAAACGAGCAATTCCCT
>JAFAUE010000449.1 GCA_019243475.1 Acidobacteriota bacterium
TTCTTTTGTTTAGCTTGCGAACCGGCGGCGTTGGTCCCGTTCTGGGAAACCGGCTGCCTGGCCTCCGCCGCTTGTTCCCCGTCCATTTCTGCCACCACGTGCTGCGCGCCTCCCTGCTTGCGCCAGAGGTAGTCTTCGTAGTTGCCGGGAAACACTTCTACTCTGCCGTCGCCGACCTCGAAGATGCGCGTTGCCAGCTTGTCGATGAAGTAGCGGTCATGAGAAACGAAGACGACGGTACCGCTGTAATCCTGCAGCGAATTCAGCAGCACGTCTTTCGCGCGCAGGTCGAGATGGTTGGTTGGCTCGTCGAGCAGGAGGAAATTTGAGGGGTGCAGAAGCAGCCTGGCCAGCGCGTAGCGATTGCGCTCTCCGCCTGATAGCACGCCGAGCTGCTTGAAGACCTCGTCGTCGGAGAACAGAAAACACCCGAGCAGCCCGCGAAGCTCGGTCATGGTGGAGCGCGGCGCGACTTGTTCGATATCGTCGAGCATACGGCGCTCAGGATCCAGGACCTTGTACTGATCCTGCGCGAAGTAGTCGGGCTGCGCGTTATGCCCAAGCGCGTACTCGCCGGAGGAGAGCGGCTCGCTGCCGGCGAGCATGCGAATAAGCGTGGATTTACCCGCGCCATTGGGACCGACTAAGGCGACACGGTCTCCACGCTCGATGACGAAGCTCACGTCGCGAAAGACTTCTTTGCTTCCATAGCTCTTGGCGACATTCTTGAATTCCGCGACGACTCGCCCGCTCGGCTTCGGCTGTGGGAAGCGGAAGTGGATCGTCTTCTCGTCCGGCGGAATCTCGATTCTTTCCATGCGCTCGAGTTCCTTAATGCGGCTCTGCACCTGCTTCGCTTTCGTGGCTTGATAGCGGAAGCGATTGATGAAGGCCTCGAGCTGCTCGATCTTGTCCCGCTGATTGCGGTAAGCGGATTCGAGCTGCGTCTTGCGTTCCTCGCGCTGTGCCAGATACTTCTCGTAATTCCCGGAATAAAACTGCACGCGCTTGTTCCATATCTCGACGGTCTTCTTCACGGTGACGTCGAGAAAATAACGGTCATGGGAAATCAGCACATAGGCGTGCGGATATTTGCCGAGATAGTCCTCAAGCCAGTTGCGCGTCTCGAGGTCGAGGTGGTTGGTCGGCTCGTCGAGCAGCAGTAGATTAGGTTTCTGCAGCAGAAGCTTGGCGAGCGCAATGCGCATCTGCCATCCGCCGGAGAACTCTTCGGTTGCGCGATGCCAATCATCTTTACTGAAGCCAAGGCCCGATAGAACCGTCCCAGCCTGCGCCTCGAGCGCATAGCCGTCATGCGCGCGAAACTGCGCTTCCAGCGTGTGGAAGCGCTCGGCCACGCGGTTGTACTCTTCACTCTCGTGATCGAGCTCAGACATCTGTCGCGTAAGCTGTTCGAGCTCCTGCTCCATCGCCTGCAACTCGGCGAATACCGACATGCATTCGGCAAAGACAGTCCTGCCGCTGAGTGAAAGTCCGTCCTGAGGCAGATAGCCGGCGCTGATTCCTTTGGTCCGGACGATAGCCCCGTAATCGAGCGACTCAATGCCGGCGAGGATCTTCAGCAGTGTGGACTTGCCAGTGCCATTGGCGCCCACCACGCCAACGCGGTCGTGCGGCGTGATGAGCCAATCGAGACCTTCGAAGAGGAGCTTGTGGCCGAAGCGCTTACCGGCGCTAGAGAGCTGAATCATGAGACTGCTTCAATTCTCGCAAGATTTCACCACGGAGGCACTGAGAGCACGGAGGATTTTTTGTCAAAAAGAGGCGAAAGATACGATCCTCGGCGCAAGTAATCGCGGACACAAGCGCACGTTATCCCCGTGCCTCCGTGGTGAAATCGGTTTACTTGTCCTTCACTCGACCAGGAATGCCGGTTGGATTTTCGTGCGTGCGCTCGCGGATGTTGGCCTTGAGCGCGCTCCCCATATGAACGGCTGACTCGCCATATTTATCGCGCAGGCGGTCAGCTGCTGTGAGCGCCTGCTTCCAGCGATCGGAGCCTTCGAAGTCGAACGCCATCGACGCGCTGGGAGCGTCGAAGCCGGAGACATGAACTCCCAACAAGCGCACTTTTTCGCCGTTCCAGTTCGCGTGAAAGAGGCCGCGGATTTGCGTGAGAATTGCGTGGTCGCTGGCAGTCGGCTCGGCAAGCGAGTGCGCACGGGTGATGGTATGAAAGTCCGAATAGCGAAGTTTCAGTTGAATCGTGCGCGCCTCGAAGTTCTGCTCGCGTAGGCGGCGAGCGACCATCTCAGTCAGTCGCGCGAGTGTGGTTTCAAGAATTTGAAGCGTTGACGTGTCTTCGTTGAATGTATGTTCGTGGCTGATGGATTTGGGAGCGCTCTCGCCGATGTCCTCGTCGAACCAGCCGCCGGCATCCTCGCCCCGGGCCTTCCCCGCCATAGCTGAGCCGTACGCTCCAAAGTAATGTTCCAGATCATCGCGGGCATTGAGATCGCCGAAGGTGCGCACGCCAAGCTCGTGCAGCCGCGCTTCTGTGACCTTTCCGATTCCCGGCATCTTGCGCACCGGCAAGCCGGCGAACAGGCGCGCTTCATCGCCTGGCCGAACAAACAAAATTCCATTCGGCTTGGCGAGATCAGAAGCGATCTTCGCTACTACTCGGGCTGAGCCTATGCCGATTGAGCAGTTCAGGTTCAGCTCGCTGCCGATTGCGGCGTGGAGATCGTGGGCTGCCTTGAGCGGCGGCCCGAGCAAGCGGGAGGTTCCCGTCATATCGAGATAGGCTTCGTCCACCGACGCCATTTCTACTTTCGGCGAAAACTGGCAGAGAATTTTGTGCACTTTGGCTGAATATTCGCGGTAAAGATGCGGATGTCCGTCAAGATAAATCCCATCGGGACAGAGCTTGGCCGCCGTTCGCAAGGGCATGGCGGAGTGCACTCCGAATTTGCGCGCGGCGTAAGAAGCAGCAGCAACCACGCCACGCTGGTCTTTCGCTCCACCCACGATGACCGGTTTTCCTTTGAGCGTTGGATCCAGCAGCTCTTCCACCGAGACAAAAAAGGCGTCCATGTCGAGGTGAAAGATGAGGCGGGAGGACAGCATTGGGGTTATTGAAACACAGCCGAAGAAGCTAAGAATCGGGTTATCGGGCTATCGGGTTATCGGGTTATCTAAAATCAGCTGAGTGCGGCCCGTATGCCCCCGCGCTGGCCAGCTTTTTGCTTGACCGCATCAAGCAATGACTCTCAATCTCCCGATGACCCGATGACCCGATTCCTCGAAGCTTCCCAGTCATCCCGAACATCCAATTAGTTCGCAACTTCTTTATGTAACCGGGTTTAGGATGTCGGAATACCGGCTCCTGTTCCGTATGCCGAGCTGAATGTCCCCCGAAGAGCTGAAAGCCGAAGCGCATCGCAGCCGCCTGGAAGGGCTGAGTCTGGACAGGATTCGTTCCTTCGAGCACACGCTGGAGAGCGCTACAAAAACCATGCTCTTCAGCGAGATCGCCAAACTGGCGGTCGATTCCTTCCGATCCAGCAAAGTTCGCTTCGCACTTACCGCGCTCGGCATGGTGATCGGTACTGCGTCACTGATTCTGGTGGTCACCATCGGCCTGACCGGCAAGCAGTACATCCTGGGCCAGATTCAGTCGATTGGCGCGAACATGATCATCGCCTACTACGAAGGCGGCAGCAATTCGTCGTTCAGCACCACTCCTAAGGATGAGCTCACGGAAGACGATGTGCGCGTGGTGCGCGAACAGGTCCCAGATATTGTTGCCGCGTCGCCGATGGTCGAGCTGCACGATCGCATCTCGGTGGGCGACGGTAAGCAGCGCGATCTGCTGGTTCTCGGCGTTTCGTCGGAATACCGGACGGTGCGCAACCTGCTCGTTCCCTCCGGCCGATTCTTTGACGATGTTGAATCGATGACGCGCACCAAAGTAGCGCTCATCACCATTCCCCTGGCACGCCGCCTTTTCGGCAGCGAAGATGAGGCCATCGGCCAGACCATCAAAATCAGTAACCTGCCCTTCACCGTCATCGGCACGTTTAAGGAGCGGGTGGAGACCTTCGGGCAATCCGAGATCGCCGACGATACCATCCTGATTCCTTACACCGTCGCGAAGTACTTCACCGGCACTAATGCGGTGAAGCAGATCTTCTTTTCAATGGGCGATTCCAGCGAAGTGGAGAAGGGCACGGAAGAAATCCGTAAGGTCATCCAATCGCGCCACCGGCCGCAGTCGGTGTATCACGTGGACAATCTCACTCAGCTTCTTTCCGTGGCGGCGCAGACCGCTAATGCCCTGACCGTGGTCTTGCTGTTGATTGCTACAGTTACGCTCGTGGTGAGCGGAGTGGGAATTATGAACATCATGCTGGCGAACGTGCGCGCGCGGATTCGTGAAATCGGCATCCGCAAGGCAGTGGGCGCAACTCGCCAGGAAATTCGGCTTCAGTTCCTTACCGAAGCCATGTTCATCTCTCTTTCCGGGGGGCTGCTGGGAACCTTGATCGGGCTGGCAGTGCCTTTTTCCGTGCGCTTCTTCACAGAATACAGGATTCCTATTTCGGGAATGTCGGCGATTATCGCTATTCTGGTTGCGTCCGGGGTGGGCATCATCTTCGGTACCGTGCCGGCGACGCGCGCAGCCCAGATGGACACCGTCGAAGCGCTGCGCTACGAGTAGCGTTTGCCTGTTTTCGTGCCGTAGATCATCCGCATGGAGCGCATGAGGCGATCTTCCACACCTTCTTTGTGCTCCCGTACCTGCAGTTTGTTGAATGCGCCCTTCACGCGGAGAAACATGGTTTCCGACGGACGCGGCTCCGCTTCGAAAACTTCGGTGACTTCAAGATTCTGATTGAGAACTGCAAACATCGTCGTCTCCCTGTGATTAAAAATTAAGCCATCGGCCTGCAGACCAATGCCGGATGCAAAATTGAACCTCTTTGGCTGAGCACAGCGCCATTGCAACGCGCATCCACTTCCACGCGATTGCGGCATTCATGGAGCATCGCCATGGCGCGCCAGAGTTCAGCCCTGCGACGCCGCTTACTTCCGCCGGCGATATGTGCCGCAAAGATGTATTCGGAAGCGTGCTGCAGTTTTTGAATTGCCTCGGCGTTACTCATGCTCTGCTCCGAATTATTCTGTGACTGTCGTTAGGGTCTCCAAAACGGCAACCTGCTTTGAACCGTTCTGGTCCTGCACCGTCACGACCTGAGTTTCCGAATTGTGCTTTTGCGTCGTGCTCTGCTCAAAATTGAAGCTGACGGGGGATTGGGAGGGCTGCTGTTTCGTCTGGCTCGCTTGCTGCGCGGCGACCAGAGTGGGGACGATGGATATCTGGATATGAAGCTGGGCGGTGGCGGCGCGTCTGTCTTCCGCGTGAAGCTTTGCTGGACTGAGCACACCGAGCAGCAGTAGCAGCGCCGCAAGAGCCGCTTTCTGCTTTCCGTTCCCGACTTTGTAACTCTTGAGCATGTCCTTCGGTTCGGAATAATGCACAGTTGGTGCCATCCGGCCTTGGTTGTAAGTTGTTGAATTTGCGGCTTTAGTTGTCCGATGCAGGTAACTGGGCCTGTTTTCTTTTCGGACGTGTGTCCAGGAGTTGGACAGTGAGGCGAGGGTGGGCAGTAGAGACGCGCTGAAGCGCGTCTCTACATAGAAAGATTGGACTGTAACTTACTTACCGGCAGTAGCTTACGGATTGTAGAATCCACGATTCTTGCTGTAGGGCGCCTCACCCGGCTCTCCGCGGCGGAAGTGGCCAGAGGGGATCGACTTCCCATCGCGCTCGTGCGCCAGCAGCTCAATAAACCAGGCTTCGTGTTCGATCTCTTCATTCAGGATACGGGCTGCCATGTCATAAGTGCGTGGGTCCTTGCCGAAGGTCATGTCGCAGATTTCGCTCCAGCTTCGTATCGCGCAACGCTCGGACTCGAGCAGCAACGTGAGGATGTTCACCACCGTCGGCGGGTTGGGCAATCTGGCGGCTTCGCAGCCAGCCTGATTGTGAAACGCCGGAAGATCGTTGGGGAGCTCGCCGCCGAGTTCGTAGATGCGCGGAACAATCAGCTCCCAGTGGGCGCGATCTTCGAGGCGCGCGTCTTCACAGATTTCTTTGTAATCTTCGTGGCCCGCCAGATGCATGCGCAGAATGGTGTAGTAGTAGTAGGTGCTGGCAAACTCAGCCGCCGCATTGGCGATGAGCATCTTGATCAGCTTTTCGACATCGACCCCTCGCGCGCGGATCACCTCTACGCCGACGCGGCCGGTTACGTCGCCGTGTTTTACGACTCCGCCTTTAGCCATTTTCGTTTTTCCTCCAGGGAAGCAAGACTAAAGGCGCGTGCGGCATAAAGGCAATAAGCGAGAGGCAAGAAGCAATAGGCGATCGGCAATAAGCAATAGGCAAACAGCAATAGGCAAACAGCAATAGGCAAACAGCAGGCGCGGGTTGAATTGCAGCGGTAGCGCCGTCTCCGGTTGCTTTAGTTTTGCATCACCTACTCTTGTTGCCTATCGCGTAACTTTTTCGCCTATGGCCTCCCGACGAGGACGCTGGTAATGAAATCCAGCGCTCGCGGATCGTTTGATTGTCCTAACCAGAACACCGCTTGCTTGCGCACCGCAGGATTGTGGTTGTTTCTGGCGACTTCGATGAGCTTGGGCACGCCCTCGTGATCGGGCAACTGTGACAGGGCGAACACGGCCTTCTTCTTCACGTCGGTGTCGGGATCGTTTTCGATTGCGTCGCTGATTGCCCCCGCAACTTTCTTGCCGGCCTTCTGCGCCAGCCAAAACAATGCCTGGCCGCGAACGCGGGAGCTTGAATCCTGCTTTGCGACCTTGATGAGCTCATCCTGTGCTTCCGTCGCGGGACTTTGGCTGAGTGGAAACGTCAGCTTGTCGCGAAAGTGGTCGTCCGGGTCAGACTCTATGAGCTTCTTGAGGGTTGCGTATCCATGCTGCCCGCGAGCGACTCCGAGCCAAAAAGCTGCGTGCTCGCGGATCTTCTCGGAGTGATCGCTCGCGACAAATCGGTCCAGAGCGGAGTCTGCTGCTGCATCCTGATGTTCGGCAATAGCGTCAATGGCACGGCGTCCGAGGTGGGTATCGTCGTTGCTGACAAAGGTGCTCAGGTACGAGATGCTCTGGCGCGGATCGACTCCTGAAAGAAGCGTTATCGGTAGCCCCCCGCCGTCAATGCTGCAGTTTTCGCTGAACAGACGGATGTTCTCAATCTTCTTTTCTTCGACGCGATAGAAGACCGCAACGCTCTTTGACTCGGGCGCGTCGCAATCGTCGCGCGAGCCAGAAAACGTATTGTGCTCGGAATCCAAGTGGCAAGTGCCACAACAGTTGTTCCAGCCTTCGTCCGAACAACAAATGGTTCTGCGCGATTCGACCGCGGGAACCGCGTATCCAATCCATGCCGTGCCGGTCTGCCGCCCAGCAAATGCCTCGATCTGCTGCTGCAAGCTGCCGGATGCGCCAACTGTCTCCACTTTCGCGTTCTTGATGTGGGGCAGTCCGACGTCATTGCCGGCGAGTGATACCTGGGCCGCGCAACAACCGGTTAGAAGTACAGAGAGCAAAAGATAGCTTGTTCGCACCGCGCTACTCCTTGTTGAGGATTTCCATCAGATAGTCCGTAGCTTCGCGATTTCCCATAATGGAAAGCTTGCTTACGATCTGTTTTTTCAACTCGGGATTCGTCTCTTTGCGCGCGAGTTCGATTAACGAATGCGCATCGCCTTTGATAAATAAAGCATTGATCGCTGCATTACGCGCCTCGCTCGAAGGATTCTCCTGGTAGATCTTCATCAGCGTCGCGCTGCTTCCGCCGGAGATGCCCAAGTCCTTGATCGCGTCGCTGCGCAGGTTGGGATCGGGATCGCTCAGCGCGACTTTTTCTTGTAGTTCCGTATCGCCCGAGACGATGGTCGAGTGCAGAATGTCGCGTTTCAGGTCCGCATTGGTTGTGTGGCTGTAAAGGTCGCGCAGTTGCTCCTTACAACCGCCCACCCCCATGGCGTGAATGGCTGCGCGAATGACTTCAGGATCGGTCTCCTTGCCGGAGAAACCTGAAAGCTGGCTGCAGCCGCCGGAGATGCCGAGGTCCTTGACTGCGTCCGCGCGAACCTTGGGATCGGGATCGGTGGTCGCGACCTTCTGCTGCAATTCGGTATCGCCGGAGATGATGGTCGAGTGCAGTATGTCGCGCTTTAAGTCGGGATTCGTCGTCCGGTTGTAAAGATCGCGGATCTCCGACTTGCATCCAGCGATGCCCATGGAGTGAATGGCCTCCCGCACCAGATCCGGATTTTTTTCTTCGGCGGAGACGCTGAGCAACTGCCTGCAGCCGCCGCCGATTCCCAGGCCGTGCAGTGCCGCACGCTTGGCATCGAGGCTGGTTGAGGATTTGTAAATCTGCATCAGGTCGTCGCTCTTGCCGCTGATGCCGATGTAATGAATCGCCTTCTGTTCGAGTTCAGGATGAAGCTTGCCGGTGGCGATCTGCATCATCAGCTCGTGCGCGCGCTGGCTGTCGCTCTGTGCGAGCACAAACAAAGCCTTTTCGAGGACTTGTCCTCCGCATTGACCGGAATTGCCGCCGTTGTTGAGCAGTTTCTCGATGATCGGCACGGCGCGGTCGGGATCGCTGTTCATGAGGCTGTTAACCGCGAGGAGCTTGAGCTCGCAGTCGGGCTCCTTTTCGGGCTTAGGGGCGACTCCAAGCTGCTTGTTGACCTCGAGCTCGAGTGCCCCGATATCGTTGCTCCACTGGCTGCGGGGAAATTGCCGCTTGAATTGAGCAATGCTGGCCAGCGACTGCCGGGGTTGTCCGAGTTTGTTCTGCGACACCGCTTGCCAGTACAGCGCCTCATCGGCATGTGCGCCTCCGGCTTTGACCACCTGCGAGAAGGAATCGAGCGCCTGCTGCCACTCTCCGGCATACATCGCCTTCTTACCCGCGGCGTAGGCATCGTCGGTTGCGCTCTTTGGCTGAAACTCCGAGACAACGCCCGGCGGCAGATCGGCGATTTGCGCCACAGCGATACTCGAAAAAAGAAAGATCAGGGTTATGACTGTCGAATGAGATTTCATCTTTGATTTCATCTGCAATGCTGTCGTCTGCAAGACACTCCTATAAAGTCGAACTTGTTTCCTTCTTTGTCGCCCCAGCGGATTCCGGGCGGCTGCGGGCCTTCACCTTGGACTCCACTACCCGCACCTTAAAAAGAATTCCCTGAGACTCGATGTGCTGTTGCAACTCTTCCAGCTCCTTGCCGGAGACCGAATCGGGATGGTGCGCGATATCGACAAGCACTCGCTCCACCTGGTCGAGCATTGAGGCCAGCTCGGGATCTTTGTCGTGCTGAGCGGTTTCCCGGTACAGGCGATTGGAATTCACCAGCTCCTGCGCAGCGCCACGTTCCGCGGAAATGTCCACCTTGCCTTCGGCGCGCGCGTTTACCAGCTCAACCAGGACCATCTCCGTCCGGTCGAGGTGGTCACCCACAGCTACCATGAGCACGCGATCGCCCCCACTCCTGGCCGGCGCTTTCTGGACCATTTCGGGATTTGATTTTTCCTTTCCTCGCGGCAGATATCTGCCGGCAAGGAACGCAGCCACCACGATGGCCGCCAATGCGCCCGCAATTGCCCAGCGGCGCGGCTGAAGAGCGGCGGACCAGAACGAGCGTTTGGGCGCATCGGCCTGCTGCAGCCTCGGCCGCAGCGTGCTCCAGAGCTGGGCTTCATACTCCGGCGCCCTTTCCGGAACGGGAAAGTCAATCGCCGACAGCGTTGTTCGCAGGCGGGCGAATTCTGCGGAACACTCCGGGCAGTCCGCCAGGTGCTGTTCCAGCAATGCGGGCTTGTCGGCGTCGCCGTAGAAATAGAGGACCAGGTCCTGCTCGCTCACGTGAGTCATCGCAGTCCTCCTTTCAGCGCTCCGGCAGCCGTAAATGGCTCCAGCTCGCCGCGCATCTTCTTGACCGCGCGAAAAATCGTGTTCTTCACCGCTTCGTCTTTCACCTTCAGCACAGCTCCGATTTCCGAAATTGACTGTCCTTCGAAATGGCGAAGGACGAATGCTGTCCGCTCCACCGCGGTAAGTCTTTGCATGGCCTTGGCCACGCGGTCGCGCAATTCTGAGCTCAGCAGCATTCGCTCGGGATCAGGGTCGGGCGCCGCGTATTCGAGCGCACGTTCTTCGCGATTGCCATCCTCTTCCGGCCTTTCGTTCTCGACCAGGTGCAGCTTGTCCTGCTTGCGCTTCGCCAGAAGATCGAGTGCGCAGTTGGAGGCTATCCGGTACAGCCAGGTCGAAAAGCTGGAACGCGACTCGAAGCTGCTCAGCCGCTTGAAGCTGCGCAGGAAAGTTTCCTGGACTACTTCGTCCGCGTCTTGTTCATTGCCGGTCATGCGATAGGCAAGCCCGAAGACCTTTCGTCCGTGGCGGTCTACCAGCACACGAAACGACTCGTGTTTGCCGGCCAGAACCTCATCTACGGCCGCCCGGTCGGTGAGCTCCATTCGCAGGATTAGACCAGCTTTAGAAGGGGGCGGTTAGGAAGAAGCGCACAGGCGAAATAGAAATGGCGAACCAGCCATAAATATGGCAGAATGCTGATATGCGCACGACTCTCGATATCCCGGACAATCTTTACCGCGAGCTAAAGAGCAGAGCGGCACACGAGGGTCGTTCCGTGAAGGAAATTGTTCTCCGGCTCGTCGAAGGCCACTTGCGGCCCCGGCCGAAATACACAAAACCTATTCAGGCCCCCACTATCCGTACAAACAGACCTGGGACTCTCAACATTGACAATGCGAAGATCTACGAACTCATTGATTTTCCCTGATGTCAACGTTTGGTTGGCCCTTACGGTCGATTCTCACGTGCACCATTTAGCTTCTCGACAGTGGCTGTCATCGCTGGATGTCGATTGTCGGTTGTGTTTCTGCAGAGCGACACAGATGAGCCTACTG
>JAFAUE010000052.1 GCA_019243475.1 Acidobacteriota bacterium
TTCCGTTAACGACCGTGCCATGCCGGCTGCCGAGATCTCGAACTACAAAATGATCGCTCTCGCGTTTAATCACGCAGTGCTGGCGCGACAGCACCGGATCCGAGATGCACAGGCGGTTGCCGGCGCCCCGGCCAATGCTGGTCTCGGGCTGGTCGAGCATAACGACGGTGTCCAGTAGTGGTCCGGCGATACAAACCAACTTCGGGTTTGCCTGCTCCTCGATCACGTGACGCGCGACTCCACATGCAGGTTTAGCACAACAGCGCTAAGCAATTCCATTACCTCGCGCCCAAAGCGGGAAATTAACTTACGGGTGTGCCCGGCCTAACCGAACGGTTAGCCGATGAAAGAAGGCAAGCTCATTGCCATTTCTTTCGCAACCGAGCTGAGGGCCGTAAATACCTGAAAGTCCGAGACTTACATCCACGTTCCGCAGATGCCGACCTCATTTTCAGGGGTGGCGACAGGAGTGCAATCTCCACGCGCATGGAGACCGCCATGGCCACTGACAGAAGGAAACCTTGGAACACCCCCGACTTCGAAGTGCGGTTTAGAGAAGCCATGGGGCGCGAAATGACCCAGAAAGAACGCGAATTTTTCGGCATCGAGGAGCAGGACCCAGGCACCAGCAGATCGGAAAAAGAGGCAAACGGCAACAACGCCAAATTTGCCTGGCAGGCTTTACGCCGTATCAGCGCACTTATCGGTTGATTCGATTTCGGCCAGATCAGGATGAAGGAGAAAAAGTCGTGAATAAGAACAGCAAGGAGAAACAGACTGTGAGCAGCAATACCCAGGTAGTAGTGAAATACAGTGACCATCGCGGACAGCGCCAGAAGCGGATCGCTCTGAGCAGTCTCGCAGCCTTCATCCTGAACAGCGTCAACCAACCACCGGTCCGCCCGATGGTCGAAGAGGCGAAAGATAATAAGTAGGCTTCATATCTCTCCAGGAAGCTACTGGCCAGTCTCCGGACTGGCCGATTTTTTTCTCGGCGATTGGGCTGCGAACCCACCTGCGCCCTGGTTTCGCGTATTCTAGTTTTTCCTGACTTCACTTCAGAGGACTCCAGTGCAGCCACAGCAGCCGCCACGCGTGAAACTCACCTCTACGAACGATTACCGCGAGAGCTATTCCAACAGCGTGCAGGTGCGCGTGAGCGTCTGGGACTTCTTTCTGGCCTTTGGTACCCTGCGCTCCCAGACGACCGAGGAAGTGGAGGTTGCCAATTTCCAGGGAATTTACTTGAGCCCGCAGCAGGCGAAGGCCCTGTTCATGATCCTGCGGCAGAACCTCTCGCAATATGAAAGCGCTTTCGGGGAGATCAAACTCGACCCGCAATTTGCCCAGCAAGGACCAGTAAACTGATTTACGGGCGCGCCGCTTGAAACGGCTCGTCAACCAGGTTCCGGAGAGCGTAGTTGGCTAAATTCGAAGATTGCCTGCAGCAACTGGAAAAGATCGTCGAGCAGCTGGAACGCGGCGACCTTCCGCTGGAGCAATCGCTGAAGCTTTTTGAAGAAGGAGTTCGCCTCTCGAATGCCTGCCGGCAGGAACTGGAGGCGGCTGAAGGAAAAGTCGAGATCCTCACCCGGCAAGGTGGAAAACTCGAAGCCCAACCATTCGAAAGTCTGGGCGACGAGAAGTCTGCCGGCAAATAGCGCAGCCGGTTCCCGCGAGACGCTTGCCGTCAGTATCCAATTGTCCTGCTGATGGCCCGTAGCACCGGCGCGGTTAGGCGCAGTTGTACCAGACATGCCCACAGTTCAAGCCGATCTAAAGTCTTCCATGCTCCAGCAGACTCTAGCTGCGGGTTGCAAGCTCATCGACGCCACTCTGGAGCGCCTGCTGCCCACTGGCGAGCAGCCTCCTGCCTCGATTCACAAAGCTATGCGTCATAGCGTCTTTGCCGGCGGCAAGCGCCTGCGTCCGATTCTTTGCATGGAAGCGGCACGCATGGTGAACGGCAAAAACGCGAACGAGCTTCCGCCGGGAATCGAGGAACTGGGCTGTGCGCTGGAGATGATCCACACCTATTCCTTGATCCATGACGACCTGCCTGCTCTGGACAACGACGACCTTCGCCGCGGCAAGCCGACATGCCACGTGGTCTTCGGGGAAGCCATTGCCATCCTTGCAGGCGATGCTCTGCAGACCTGCGCCTACCAGACGCTGAGCCAGCTGAAATGCCCGGCGGAAGCGCGCGTGCGGATTATCGAAGAAATTGCGCGGGAGACCGGAACCGTGGATGGCATGATCGGCGGGCAGGTAATGGACCTCGAAGCCGAGAACACGACGCCGGATGCATCACGCGTGGAATCGATTCACCGTTCCAAAACGGGAGCTTTGCTCACGGCGAGTCTGGTGAGCGGCGGACTCTATAATAATGGCAATGGTGACGATATCGCACGCCTGCGGGAGTTCGGCCGGTGCGTTGGTCTTGCCTTTCAGATTGTCGATGACGTCCTCGACGTGACCCAGTCCTCCGCCCAGCTGGGAAAAACTGCGGGCAAAGACACGGCCACGGAAAAAGCGACGTATCCGGCGGTCTTTGGAGTCGAGGAATCGCTGCGCCAGGCCGACGGGCTGATCGCCTCCGGCTGCTTAGCCTTGGACCATTACGGAACTCGCGGCCAGACTCTCAAAGCGCTTGCTCATTTTCTGGTGGAGCGGAAGAGCTGAGCCAGAGGTTTCGCATGAATACGTTTCTTGATTCGTATTCATGCGCCAATGCTTTGCTCTAGAGCGCTACTTGATCTTCCTTGGCGATTCGCAAAATGGCTTCGCGGAAAGTCTCGCCTTTGAGACTGACTTTTGGCGGGAGCTTGCGTGCCTGTTGACGTACTCGATATTCCTCGTTCAAACGAGTGAGACGAGTCCTGGCAGCTTCAGCATTGGCTTTCATTCGCTGAATGGTTTCTTCGGAATGCTTACCGGCTTTTTTCATTGGACCTCATGGATGGGAAAGACAGTGCGAAAGCAAATTGCGATTCGACCAACAGTACCTAGCGACCTCGATTGAGCAGATCGTCAAACGATGAGCCTCCAGCCGAGTCTTGCTTTGTCTGTTAAAAGAAATGATTCCCGGATTGGGAGATCCTGGCGTTCTTCCGCTGCGTTGCGGAGCCGACGTCTTCGCCGAACAGAATAGTAGGCTGAGCCGTTGCAGCTTTCCCTGACTGAATAAGATGTCCGGAGCAGCCGAACAGTTGTAAGCGACTTCCCCTACTGGAAAGTAGAAATCGGAGAGTGGCGCTCCCGCACTGCGCCAAAGCACCGCTCTTCTATTGGAGCGCCAGGGCGGTGGCGACGATTGCGGCGGTCTCAGCACGAAGGATGTTCGGACCAAGCGAGGCCGCAAGCCATCCGCTGTTCGCGAACAGAGTAAGTTCTGAGTCAGTCCAGCCACCCTCCGGCCCCACCGCCAAGGAGACACTTGGTTCGGCTTGCACTAAGTCCACAAACTGCCGGCGGCGCTCGGTTTCTGCAAGGACAATTTTCTTGCCGGCAGCTTCGAGCACGGCGGCGTGAAGCTTTTTTGGATTCATGATTTCCGGGACAATGTCCCGCCGCGACTGCTGTGCTGCTTCGTGCGCGATTTTCCGCCAGCGCTCGACTCGCTTCGACGCTGCCCCGGCAAGGTGGGAATCGGTGCGTTGTGCCAGAACGGGAATCACCGAGCTCACTCCCAGCTCTGTACATTTTTCTACCGCCCATTCGAAGCGATCGAATTTGAATATCGCGAGGTAAAGGTTCACTTCTCGGCGCTGGCTCGCCTTTTCGGCCTGCGGCAATTCCTCGAGCGAAAAATTAACGCGATCCGCTTCGACCTGTGTAACGGTGCCCAAGCGAATACCTTGAGGGGTTGATATCTCGAATTGCTGGCCGACGCGAGCGCGCAGCACCCGCGCAAGATGCCGCGCGTTCTCACCGTGGAGAGACGCCTGGTTCCCGGAGACTTCGTCGGCAATCCAGCGCCGTCGGGTCATCAAGATATTTTCCTAGATACAGCGTCGCGATTTTACCTTCGCGCCCGCTCAGAAGCTCGTCGGCTTAGGGACTCAGCAGCTTCGCCGCTTCGCGTAACATGACTACATGCCATCACAGGATTTCGCAATTGCCATTATGGCGGCGGGCAAAGGCACTCGCCTGAAATCGAAGCGCCCCAAGGTATTGCATGAGGTTGGAGGAAAACCGCTGCTTGCGCACGTAATCCGCGCAGCGGCGGAAGTGGTTCCCGTCGAAAACATTTACGTAATCATCGGACATGAAGCTGAGCGAGTTCGTACTGCCGTGGCGCATACCGGCGTGAAGTTCGTGGTGCAGTCGGAACAGCGAGGCACTGGGCATGCGATCCAGAGCGCCCGAACTGCTCTCGCGCAATTCGCGAATTTTCTCGTCCTTTCCGGAGACGCCCCGCTCATTCGCGCGGAGACCATCCGCCGCATGCGCGACTTCCATATCGAGCGCGACGCGACGATGACGATTCTGACGGCGAAACCTTCTGACCCGACCGGCTATGGCCGCATCCTGCGCGAGGGATCAACCGATCGCGTTGCAGCCATCGTCGAGCAGAAATCGCTTCGGCCGGAGCAGTCGAACATCGGCGAAATCAATTCCGGATTCTACGCGTTCCAATCGGAACCGCTGTATGCCAACATCGACCGGCTTAGTACCAACAATCCCCATGGCGAGTACTACCTCACCGACATGGCGTCCCTGCTGGTCGCCGAAGGTCATGCAGTGATGGCCATTCGCGCCGAAGATCCCGACGAAGTCCTTGGGGCCAATACCATTTCGGAACTCGTGGGCCTCGATGCCAACCTGCGCATGCGCAAGGCGCGCGATCTGATGACTTTGGGCGTCACCGTGCTGCGTCCGGAAACATCGGTGATCGACGACGAAGTGCGCGTCGGCAGCGACACCATCATCGAACCGTTCGTGCAGCTGCTGGGAAACACCACAATCGGCGAGAACTGCCGGGTGCGGTCGTATTCCGTAATCAGCAACAGCCAAATCGCCAACGATGTGACTATCCGTCCCGGCTGCATTATCGACGAGAGCTCCATCAGCCGTGCCGCCATCATCGGGCCGTACTCACATCTGCGCCCCGGCAGCGAAATCGGCGAATCGGCTCATGTGGGCAATTTTGTCGAGACCAAGAAAGTCCGGCTGGGGAGGAGCTCCAAGGCCAATCACTTGACTTATCTCGGCGACGCCGAGGTTGGGGACTCAGTGAATATCGGCGCGGGAACAATCACGTGCAACTACGACGGAGTGAACAAGCATAAGACGGTTATCCAAGACGGCGCCTTCATTGGAAGCGATTCGACGCTCGTCGCCCCGGTAAAGATCGGCGCTGGGGCTTATGTCGGCGCGGCTTCGTGCATCACCCGGGACGTTCCAGCCGATTCCCTCGCCTTAGGACGCGGCGCGCAAGTAGTGAAGGAAGGCTGGGTAAAGAAGAAAAGAGAAAAGAAGTAGTTCGCTGGTATTTGCAGATTTCCTTACGGACCAGTCGCAGACTCCAACCTGCAATTTCGTCCCTCCACACTCCTGCTCGCTGTCCGCTATTTTGTGAACCGGCGCGGCCGTCGCCGCGTACCTCCGGCAATCTCACAGCCCGGGAGGTCTAATCGTGAGCTCGCTAAGCAGATACGCGCGCATGGCAGGCGCTCTTTACATTGTGGCCTCGGTCTTTGGCGTGGTCAGCCTCATGTACATTCCCAACAAGCTGCTGGTCACCGGTAACGCCGCGCTTACTGCGCACCACATCGCGGCGCATGAAACCTTGTTCCGATTTGGAATCTTGTGCGATCTGATTGGCGGCGTGCTCTTTATCTTCGTTACGCTCGCGCTCTACGAGTTACTCAAAGGAGTGAACCAGAGGCTGGCGGTTGTGATGGTGATCCTGGGCAGCCTGATGGTCACTCCGCTCTTCTTCGTGAACACCGTGAACTACGCGGGGGCACTCTTATTCGCGCGGGGAGCAGACTTTCTCTCGGTGTTCGACCAGCCGCAGCGCGAAGCCATGGTGCTGCTTTTCGTCCGCTTGCATCACCAGCTCACTCTCGCCAACGAAGTCTTCTGGGGGCTTTGGCTGATTCCGTTTGGATTATTGGTCTATCGCTCGCGCTTCCTGCCGCGCATTCTTGGCCTGTGGTTAATCCTCGGCTGCTTCGGATATCTGGCGCTGAGCTTCAGCGGAATGATGTTTCCCCAATATGAAGACAAGCTCTTCCCCATCGCTCAGCCGTTGATGTTGGGAGAAGTGGCAATCATGCTGTGGCTGGTAATTGCAGGCGCAAAGGAAAAACGTCTGGCAAACGCTGCAGCATAGTCGTCTTCAGTGCTCCAGACCGACCACGGTCACCGATTTCGGTGGCAGCTCCAGGATCAACTTGCCGGCCTGGAGCTTGGTGGAAATCGGCTTGGGCAAGACGGAGTTCGGAGCGTCGAACGTATTCACGCTGTCAACTTTCGAGGCGGTGAGAACTTCCCCAACTGCCGACTTCACGTCCGCATTGCCGACATTGGCTTCCACTTCCACCGGCCGATTCGGATCGAGGTTTGTCAGCTC
Source organism: Acidobacteriota bacterium (assembly GCA_019243475.1). GTDB lineage: Bacteria > Acidobacteriota > Terriglobia > Terriglobales > Acidobacteriaceae > Gp1-AA112. The sequence goes on from JAFAUE010000052.1 coordinate 6,581, forward strand.
TAACCACAATTTGCCTGTGCGGTCTGTCGCCGCAATCGCATCGATGCGCGGCAAGCTAATGCCGCCATAGGCATAAGTCCCCGAATTGAACGTCACAGGAACAGACGTCGAGTCCTGAAATGGAACATACATCTGGTAAACATAATAGGTCGGTGTGAGGACCATCTTTTCCCCGTCAGTCATAATCATCGCCTGCAGTACATTGATCATCTGCGCGATATTCGCCATGCGCACGCGTTCGGAATGCCGGGCAAAGATGTTCAGGTTCAGCG
>JAFAUE010000084.1 GCA_019243475.1 Acidobacteriota bacterium
GAGATGAACAAACCCAACTTCCCGAGTATCGCGGCAACTACGCTGCTGCTCACGCTTTTGAGTGTTCCCCTTGTGGCGCAGCACGCCGATGAGCTTGCCGGCAAGAACGTGACAATCACACAGACTACTTACAAAGGACGTCCTGCGGTACATATCATGCCTGCGCCCGAAGCGGTGAATGCCGCAGCGTATGCCGTGGTAAAAGGAGTCTCGTTTCGGGACGGAACCATTTCCGTGGATTTGGCCGGACAGCCGGCCGCCGGCGCCGCGGAAGGCGCGCGCGGATTCATCGGCATCGCGTTTCGCCTGCAAGGCGACGGGAGTTATGAATACATCTACCTACGTCCGACGAACGGCCGGGCGGACGATCAGGTGAGGCGCAATCACTCCACCCAGTACGGCTCGTATCCGAGCTTTGACTTTGCCCGTTCGCGCGCGGAGGCGCCGGGAAAATACGAGTCTTACGTCGATCTCGAGCCGGGCGTCTGGACGAAATATCGCATCGAGGTGGAAGGGCGCAAGGCTCGTCTCTTCGTTCACGAGGCGGAGCAGCCCTGCCTGATCGTCAACGATCTCAAGCTCGAGCCCCGCGAAGGAGGAGTCGCACTGTGGGTGGGTCCCGGTACCGAGGCTTATTTCTCCAACCTGAAGATCACTAAGAAGTGATTTCTCCCGCCCCACTGTCACGCGATATTTGAATGAAATATCGCGTGATTGCTTCGCCCTATTCCTCGCGCAGCGCTTTATTCGGATCGAGCGCCGCGGCCCGGCTTGCCGGAATCCACGATGATGCCGTAGCGATGGCCAGAAAGAGGACCATCATGGCTACGAACGTCAGCGGGTCTGTCGGCTTCACTCCCACCAGCATCGTGGTCATAAGGCGTGTCAACATCAGCGCGGCGATGATGCCTACCACCACGCCGATTGCGCTCAGTCCCAGGCCTTGTCCGACGATTAAGCGGAAGATCGTCGGACGTCCGGCGCCCAAGGCCATGCGCACGCCGATCTCGGATGTGCGCTGCCGCACTGCGGTTGAGAGCACGCCGTAGAGTCCGACTCCCGCCAACACACCGGCGATTACGGCGAAGACAGCGATCAGCAGCAGCGAGAACGTAGTCTGCGATTGAGCGTGCGTGACTAATTCGCTGGCCGGCTGCAGATCGGTGAGGAGCAGACGCGGACTGAGATCTTTCATGGCCGCGCGCACCTGGCCGGCATAGGTAGAAGGATTGCCGGTCACGCGCAGCGCCCACGAATTTACCGCGCCCGGACCGACGTAGCCGTCGGTGAAGTAAACCTGCTCGCGTCCGGGAACAGAGAGCGAGCTCTGGCGCACGTGTCCTACGACGCCGATAATCTCCATCCACTCCGGCTCCGGCGTCTTCACCCGAATGAGGATGCGCTTCCCTACTGCCGATTCTCCGGGAAAGGCTTTCTTTGCCAGGAAGTCATCGATGATGATTTGCCGGCGCGCGGGATCGTTGTCGGGCTCGGTGAACGTACGGCCGGCAAGCAGCGGGGTCCGCATCGTCTCAAAGTATCCGGGCATCACGATCTCAAAGTCTGCAGCCTGGAACTTGCTCGGATCGGACAGTGCCTCTTCTTTGCCCCAGCGAATCGGACTGAATCCTCCGGCCAGCGGAAACGGGAAAGAACCGGTGACGCTTTGCACTCCCGGAATGGAACGGAGCTTGTCCTCCACTTGCCGGACAAACGCCTGGTTCGCTGCGGGCGTCGTGGCTCCGTTGTTGCCGTTCAGGACAAAGGTGAGCAGATTGCGCGAATCGAAACCTGGATCGATGCGCTGCAGATCGAGGAAGCTGCGGAACATCAGCCCTGAGCCGACAAGCAGGACAAACGACAGCGCGACCTCGGCTGTGACTACGGCGTTGCGCATTACACTGCCCGTACCCAGGCCGGTGTTTCGGCCGATGCCGCGCAACACATTCATAAGGCGTGGACGCGAGGCGCGCAGCGCGGGAGTCATGCCAAAGAAGACAGCCGCCGCGAGGCCCGCGAGCGCGGTAAAGATCAGCACCGAGACGTCAATCTTGATGGTGTCGAGCCGGGGAAGGTCGGCAGGCGCCAGCGCGCGCAGCTCTTTGATTCCCGCCCATGCAAGCGCAAGTCCGCCGATTGTCCCGAGCGCTGCGAGCCAGACGGCTTCGGCCAGGATCGGTGACATCAATCTCCAGCGATTGGCGCCCAGCGCGGCGCGTACTGCGAGCTCACGATTGCGCAGCGAAGCGCGCACCAGCAGAAGATTGGCCACGTTCGCGCACGCGACCAGCAGGAGGAAAATGACCGAGCCCATGAGCGCAAGGATCGCGGGACGAACCTCGTTCGCCATGTGCTGCCGCATCGGCTCCACGCGGACGTGATAGTCAGCGGTGCCCATAATGGGAAACTGCGCGCGCTCCGATGCGGCCACTTTTTCAGCCGCAGCCTGCGCCTCCTCGGGCGTGACGCCGGGGCGCAGCCTGCCAATGGCATGGATGGAGACTCCGTTGCGATTGGCTGCGTCATAGCCCAGACGGTTTGCAATCCATATGTCCGGCGCGGAGAGTACCTGAGCTTCGGGCGGAAAGTACAACTGGAAATGCGGCTGAAGCACGCCGACGATAATCGGAACCGGCCCTTGGCCTCCGGCGATCGTCATCGAGCGCCCGATCACGGACTGATCGCCGCCATAACGCCGCTGGAAGTACTCATAGCTCAAAATGGCGCGTGCCGGCAGGCGCGGCGGCCGTGGTCCTTGCTGCTGTGCTCCCGGCGGGGGCGCGGGAGGATTAGGAACGGCATCGTCGTCGTTGAAATCGCGGCCGTAAGCAATGCCTCCGCCGAGCAGGCGGAAGGTGTTGATGGTCACGACCGCGGCGTTGGCCTGTTCAGGAGTTCCGTCCTCGCGCTGCAGCGTGAGCGGAAAGGTGAAAACACCGGCCATGTCCTCGAAGACTGACTTCGTGCCCTCGCGCAGGTCGATGTAGTTCGCGTTCGAAATGGGAAAGTCGCGAACATTGCGTTTGCGCAGATCGGTGATGGCGATGACGAGCCTGTCGGGATCGCGATACGGCAACGGACGAAGCAGCACTGCATTCGTCACGCTGAAGATCGCCGTGCTGGCTCCCACTCCCAAGGCGATGGTCAAGGCCGCAGTAAGAGTAAAGACCGGACTCTTGCGCAATACACGCGCTGCAACGATCAAATCGCGGAAATCCATGCGGATAGGTTACAGCGGATGAGCAAGACGGAGGAAAATCTGTTGAACCTGAGTGAGTCTTTCCCGCTATGAACGAAGCCGAAAGGGCCGATTGCCGATTGCCGCGCTTACGGTTTCTGCTTCTGCTGCAGTGCCTTCTCGGTATCCTGTATGGCTTTTCGAAGCTGCTCGATGGCGGGAATCTTTGGAGATCGGAGAGCGTCTTTTGCCGTATATCGCCAGATAGGTGGAGCGTCCAGCGGATCTTCAACCCGACCCAGATATAACTCGACCATATCGTCGGATCCGCCGATTTGAGTTCCCATGCGCGGACCTCCGACGGTTTGGCCTTGCGAGAGATCCGGCGGGCGTCCTTGCTGTGCGCCGATGCGAATATTGCCATCCTGCGGCTGGAGAATCACCGGACGATTGTCAATCGGGCCGCCGTTGATCGTCGGAGTTGCATTTCTTCCTGTTCCCTTGCGAACCGAAAGCACGAGATCTGCTGTATTCGGCTCCAGCGCAAGAGTAAAGCGGCCCCACTGCGTGATCGCCTTTTCAACGTCCTCCCGCGCATCGCGGTTGGCCGTGGGGCTCGTCAATGGCTCTCCCGCATTGGGATCGATTACCACGAGGATGGTTTGGGCCTGCAGTACCTGCGCGGGTAATGTCTTGACCTTGTCCTTACCCGTAGCAACGGGCGTGACGACAGCAGCAAGCAGGAAAAGCAGCAAAGTGCGCGACATGATATGACTCCCAGACCAAAGCCATTATAGGCGCGGACATTGGGTGGCGACTCGAAGTGGCGGTGCTGCGGGCGTCCGTGCTGACAACGGCGTCAACGATTGAACGGATACTCCTGAATCCAATGAAATCCACGATTGACCAGGAGAAAGCTGTTTCGATCGATAAGCTTCAATTGCAGGTGCAGCTTATGACCGTCCATTTCACCATTGAGAGCCAGTTCGGTCGGCTGGGGACGCTCGTAGCTAAACGACGCCTTCCAGTTCTGGGCACCGCCTTTGGTGACGACAATCGATTGGCTCTTCGCGTTAATCGTCGATCCATAACGGAGAAAAGAATCGTCCATTCGCTGGATGGCGAATCCGCTGGGAGCGTCGAAAATCAGGCGCCGCCAGCGGTCATTATCGGTAATTAGCGGCGGACGAGTCTGGCCGTCGATCGTGAACTGTTCGATGTTCCATATCCCGTAGAGCTCGGACTTCGGCGCTCCACCGCCATAACTCCGCCACGATTCGCGCGCGCCGTAGACGTTCATGCCAATCAGCCATATGCCGAAAATGATCTGAGCAAAGACCGCGATGCGGTTGGCTCGCCTCTCGCGAAATAAGTCGGGACACTTCGATGGCTCGGCCGGTCGATCAAGCACGAAGAAGTTGAGTAACCGTTGCGTCTCCGGCGCAAGAAGAAATGCCGCCATGACTACCAGGTGAAACGAGAACAGCTTCACCGGGACGTCATAACTCATGTTGAGCGTAAACACCTGGATCATATCCGCCAGGCATACCAAGGCGCCGAGTGTCGCGGTACGCGGGACAATCAGCAGGACTCCGGCAAGTGTCTCCGCTGAGCCGGCGAACATCTCATACGCCGGGGACGCGCCGACGGATGACCACAACACTCCCATGGGTGAAAAACTTCCGAACGGTTCCACCAGCTTTGTCAAAAAGGGAAACGGCATCTGCAGCGGAACGATTTTGATCAAGCCATAAAGAAGCATCTCCGAAGCAAGGGCAAAGCGCAGGAACAGTCGAAACCATTTGTAGAGCGTGACGTACTCTGTCCGTCTGCGGTCCAGCACAGACCAAACCAACGTTGCCACCGCGGAAATTATGAGCAGGCAGAACGACAACAGCCAATCGAAGGTCTTATCGCCGCTGCCGCTGCCGGTGTACACCAACGGCGTAGTTACATGAAAAACGTGCGCCGCTGTCCAGAAGACGATGGGGCGCACCGGCCTGAGAGATGCCAAATCGGGAAAGTCGACGCCCGGGATCAGAAGCAATCCACCGAGGATCTGAGTCGTTAAACAGAAAGATGAGAAGTACGCAAAACAAAATCGGAACGCGATGCGAGTCGCCGCCTTCCATTGCGGAATCGCGGGAGTTTCGGAATCGTGAACAACGCTGGCCTCGATCCTGGCCGGTACAGGAACAGAACTACTCATGGGGCCCTCCGGAGTGAAAGGAAAGAGTAGTGCAAGTCGCATCGACGGGATAGAAAAATCTAAACACCGGAGCGATTGAATCTCGGACGGTCAATAGCTCTTGACTTTCGTCAGTCACTCCAACTCGCCTGGCTGGAGAGGGTTCGCAAGCGAAGGAACGGTCCGGAACGTTCCACCGCATCGCTGCTAAGAGCGATACAAGCCGGCTTCAATCGCGGGAATCCTACGCGACTGGGTTTGTGACGACAGTTATGGAGACCTAATCTTGCCGCCGGCTAAGATTAGAAGTTGCGTGTGCTCAGATTCAGAAGATCCACGTCGCGACTGCACGACGCACTGACCGATTGTCAACTTTCGCGAACGTCAGCGGGGCGAATTAGGAGCATTTCCTGCGCGCGCAATTCGAAGCTGGCTCAAGTGCGAGTACGTATGCATGAGCTCGTTGGCTATCAGCTGCGAGAACGCGATCCCTGCCTTAGGAGATTGTGCAAGGATTCGTAGAAACTCAACATCAGGAATGAATGCTGTCTCAACTGGAGTCACAGCTACGAGGCTTACCGAGGATGGTTGACTAAGCATCGCAGCGGTCACGCCGAGTACAGCTGGCGCCGATATGTTTCGCAGACCTACCTGTTTGTTCGGCTTTGAAACCAGCGCTTGGGCCGTCCCGGAAATGAGCAGAAAGATTCCGGTGCTCGAGTCGCCTTCCCTAATGATCAGATCGCCTGCGTTGTAACGTCGCACTTGATGAGCACCGCTGAGAGAGGCCGCGACAACGGTGGGAATCCCGGGAACTTGATCCAGAAGAATGTCGGTGAGAAGCCGATCGTCTACCCTGTCGGAAGTGATCGCATCTTTCATGTACATAAGAGTACGACGCACCGCCAGAAACGGCTGTGATCGCTGTCACTTGTTGCGGTGA
>JAFAUE010000155.1 GCA_019243475.1 Acidobacteriota bacterium
GCAGCGCGTTGAAACAGGTCCGTATGGGAATCTACAGTTCAGCAGGGAAGAGATGCGTGAGATCCGTTATGCCTCTCTGCTGCACGATTTCGGCAAAGTCGGCGTTCGCGAAGAGGTCCTGGTCAAAGCCAAGAAGCTGTATCCGTCGCAACTGGAGCTAGTGAAGCAGCGCTTCGAATTCGTGAAGCGGTCGATGCAGGTAGAAAAGCTGGAGCAGCGGCTCGAATACGTGCTGGAAAAAGGCCGTGAGGAGTACCTCGCAAAGCTTGGCAAGTTCGACGACGAGCTCCGGCAGCAGCTCAAGGAGGTGGATGGCTTCTTCGAAACTGTCCTCAAGTCGGACGAGCCAACGGTGCTCCCGGAAGGAAACTTTGAGAGGCTGCTGGACATCGCCGCGCGGCACTATCGCGATTTCGAAGGCAGCGAGAAGCCGCTGCTGACCGGAGATGAAGTCCGGCTGCTATCTATCCGCAAAGGGTCGCTGGATGACAACGAGCGCTTGCAGATCGAGTCCCATGTGGTCCACACATTCAACTTCCTGCAGCAGATTCCCTGGACTTCGGAAATTCGCAATATTCCCGAAATCGCACGCGGACACCATGAAAAGCTGAACGGGCAAGGCTATCCTTACAAGCTCTCGGCGCCCGAGATTCCCGTGCAGACGCGCATGATGACAATTTCCGACATCTTCGACGCGCTCTCAGCATCCGATCGTCCCTATAAGAAGGCCGTGAACCTCGAGCGGGCCCTGCAGATACTCGGTTACGCGGTGAAAGACGGCGAGATCGACGAGTCACTGTTCCGGATATTCCTCGACGCCAAAGTCTACGAGAAGTGGAAGATCGAACCGCACGCGTATTAGGGTCGTTGCACTGGCAGTTCGGGATTTAACACGCTAGCGCTTGCGGAATTGCGCTCAGGAGCCACGCCGAGTCGAAGGATTCTTATCCCTTACTTCACGCCATCTCTAAGCTCGAGCCCTTAGCTCGTCCATGCACTTCGGTGCATTGACGATTCCTTTAAGTCCCCTCATGCTGCTTCTTCTATGTTTTCGGCCCTTGCTCAAGTTCCAGCCACGCTTCTGCCCCGGCGCTATCGCAACAATTTCGAAGTCAGCAGTTCTTCGGCCTCTATTTCGGGCATCGCGCAGTTTCTCCTCTGCCTCGGAGTGTTTATTTCGCGGTATTTGCACTTCAGCTCCGCCCGTCTATTTGGCGGCAGTCAGGTAGCGCTGAAAGCCGCTGAGGTGGGAGGAGAAACAGCGGTCATGGGTTCAGGATTGTTTGTACTCGCAGCCTATCTGTTGCAGCCGGCGACCATACTATTGATCTTCCTCTCAGTTGAAGGCGCCGTGCGTTTGATTGCGGCAAACACGACACAGGAGGTCGTCCCAAACAGTTTTCTTGCGGCTGCGGCGTGGTTGCAAGGGAGACTCGCGCATAGCACATCGGAGCTGGCAATGGGAAAGCGAGTGCCAGACGAGATCGAAGCGTTGGAATCTGACGATGTGAAACTGCGCATCCGTTCCTGTCGTCCCAAGCCTTCATGGAATCCGCGCACGACAATATTTTTTAATGATCAGCTTTATGAACTTGCGGGAACCGAAACGGGACCGGGAGCGAGGCCTTTCATCTTCCTATTGCGTATAAAACCCGCAAATAAGCTGGTTCGCGGAACGTATCATTACTCGCCTAGCGACCCGATGATCTGAAGAGCGCTATTGAATTTCTATCAGCGTCCTTCCTCTTCCAGGAACTTTTCTACTTCCATGGCTGCCATGCAGCCTGTACCCGCGGCGGATATGGCCTGGCGGTAGCGCCGATCCTGCACATCTCCACAGGCAAATACCCCGGGGACTCTGGTAAATACGTAGTTCTTCGTCAGCAGATAGCCGTCAGAGTCGGTATCGAGATGGCCGTCGGCCCACTTTGCGTTTGGTTCGTGCCCGATTCCGAGAAACATGGCCGAAGTGGGAAAGTCCCACTCCTTGGCGGTCTTCAAGTTTCGCAGGCGCAGCGCCGTTACTTCCTTCTGCTTCACATCGAAGACATCGTCCACCACGGTGTCGGTAAGAAACTTGATCTTGGGATGCTGGCGTGCGCGGTCCAGCATGATCTTCGACGCGCGAAAGCTGTCGCGGCGATGAATGACCGTTACTTCGCTCGCGAAGCGAGTCAGAAAAAGAGCCTCTTCCATTGCTGAGTCGCCGCCGCCGATTACTGTAATTGGCTTTCCGCTGAAAAAGAATCCATCGCAGGTGGCACACGAAGAAACGCCATGGCCGATCAGGGCCTGTTCGTTGGGCAGACCGAGCCATCGCGCCGATGCGCCGCTAGCGATGATGAGCGTCCGCGTGAGCAACTGCTGGCTGCCGAGATTCAGAACAAAGGGGCGCTTGGTGAAATCGACACTCACTAGATGCGCCATCTGGTACTCGGCGCCAAAACGCGCGGCCTGCTTCTTGATGTTCTCGATGAGTTCCGGACCTTGAATGCCGTCGGGGAATCCGGGAAAGTTTTCGACCAGTGTGGTGATGCTGAGCTGTCCCCCAGGTTCGTGCCCTTCGAGCACCAGCGGCTTTAGATTCGCGCGAGCTGCGTAAATGGCCGCGGTAAGCCCGGAGCAGCCCGAGCCAAGAATCACTACATTGCGGATGGCGTTGTTTCCCATAGTTGCCGAATATTGGATTCTACAGATAGGAAGAAGACTCAGGCACCAGGAAAGCCTTTGCAAGCACTGGGGCTTCCTAGTCTTAAAGGATATGGCCTACTGAGGCGAGCGAAAAGCGGTGGATTGGCATCGAGCGAACGCAAGCTCCTTCACCGTCGGCGCCAGGCGCCTTGCTTCAGGATGACACCAGATCTCTTCAACGGCTGTGCTGGCTGTTCTTGTTCTCGGTGCTTGGCGCAAGCCATGTCAGCTCTGACGACAACGTGCTCCTAAGATGCAGGACCCGTCGGTAGTTCGCCAACACCGCCGATGCCTGTGCGAATATCGGTTCATATTGGGATTGGCTCACGTCCTCGCAGCGCGCCAATCCTAGAGTCGTTTTTCCTGCGCGCTCCACGCGCACCCGCGACGCGGGCGTGTCGCTCTGAATTACGCTCAGCGGCTTGCTGGCACTGGTGGAGAGCTTGTCTTCGATCGACAAGGCAAGCAAGTCCTTGACGTCCCGTCCGCGGAAGACCAGCGTCTCCACCGTGCTCGCAGGATCGGCGCTCAGCGAGTATTGAATGGTTGCAAGTGGGGAGTCGGATTTTAAGTCGCGCCGCAGACGGATATATCGCGATGTCCTTCCGTCGTCCAAAGTAGAAACGCCGCGGGAGACTTCGTAGTCGCTGCTGAACGCCGGAGTCTTCGGCAAGCGCGACAGCGCGGCTTTGATTTCCTGCTGAGCATCTGCGTCGGGCGTGCAAACGTTCAGCACGTTCACCTTCACCGGTGGATTCTGGTCGGGACGACTGGAGGCAGGAGCCGTTTGCGCACTGACGGCGGCGGCTAAGAAGAGGACAAAAGCGAGTCGGAGCACGAAGCGGATTATAGAAGCTTCTCCGCTCCTAAGCTGCTATCTACAGAAGCCTTAGGAGCTCACCTCGCTCCATTGCCCATGTTGGAACACTCACCAAAGTAATCATGCACTCGGAGTAGTTCCGGGCTAAGTTACAAGGCATCTATGTTGACCCTCCTGCAGAGCATCGATGTAGCGCTCGGCGTAACCTTCGTGGTCGTCCTCGCGCGGGACACAGCTGCGGAATTCCGCAAGCTGTGGAGGCGATAACTAGCGCTTCGGACTACCGGCCAGGTTACCCACTCGCACCCGCCGGGCACGGTAAGAACGACGACCAATCGATTGCCCCCTGAAATGAATCGTCCGGCGCGAATACCTTCTTAAAAGTGAAAGCGAACTCTGTGGGCCCATGCGCATCAAGGTGCGCGAGTCTTTTCTTGGCTTCGTCAATGCCGGGAATATGGCCCGCCGGCACCCACCAGAGAGCGGTGTACGTGCCCGCAAACTTTTCGAACCAGTCATGCCGCTGCTTCAACAGTTCGCTGTGGACTGTCCGGTACACATAATTGCGGAGGTCTTCCACCGTTTCCCATACCGACATGTTCATGAGAATGCGATCGTCTTCCGGATACGGACGAAAGTAGGTAGCGTTTCCGGCAGAGGTCTGCAATCGCCACACGAAGCCGGGGCTGCGATCTGCCAAGGCATTCAGCTCATCAAGCCGCGAAACAAATCCGTGCATGATCGGATCTTCAATCGGCGCCAGCACTCTGCCGATATTGATCTCAGCGATGTGGTATTTCCCCATTTTGAACTCCGCAGAGGCGGCATTTGACGTAGCCGCGCGCGAATTGTGAGTAGGTACGGGGAGACTACAAAAGCACGCCCGATTCCTGCAAGATCATTGGCGAAGAACTATGGGACAGGCGGCCGCTAAACACTGCGTATATCGCTCGCTATGCACGTATTTCTCGAATGCCTGTCTTCAGGGATGGGACTTACCTCAGCGCAGCTTCTGGAGTTGTTCGTGAACTGCATCGGCGGGCAGAGGTAGATAGGCTCCTGAGCGCGCCACGTCTTCCTGTCCCTGGCGGCTCAGGATGTACTTCACGAATTCCTCAACTTTAGAGTCGAGAGGCTTGCCTGGCGGGCGGTTCAAGAACATATAAACGCTGCGGGCGAGGGGATAACTGCGGTTTTGGAAATTCTGTTTTGTCGGCTCGACGTAGGGACCTTCTTCTTTCCAACTGAGGGCAATCGGTTTGATCTCGGGCACGTTCCTTCCGTACTGCATCCCGGTATATGCGATGCCGTAACGGTTGTTCGCCAGCTCTGCCAGCATGTGCTGGATACTGAGAGTGGGACCACGGTCGCCGGCGGCCACTTCGCGTCCTCCCGTTTCGACATATTCACGGTAATTCGGGTTCCATTTGTTCCCACCCTGAAAAACACGGAGCTCAAAAAATGAGCGCATGCCGGATGGAGCGTATCCATACGTATCGATCGGCTTATCGCTCCATTCTCCCGTCAGCCCCAGTTGGCCCCAGCGGCGAATGTTGCCGCTCGCTGCGCGAGCCGCTTCTGGAGACCACGCGAGACCCTTCCATCCTCCCGTTCTCTCCGAGCCAAAGATGCCGTCGAGCTGCGTGACGGTAGCTTTCGTGATGGGATTATCTCGATGCACAAATACGACAAGGCCCCAACTCATGCCTTTTACATCGAAAGAGCCGGAAGCGACGGTGAGTTCAAGCGGGTAATAGTTGAAGGTCTCGAAAAATGACAAGTACTCATTAATCGTGATTTCTCTGCCGCTGGGTGCGACATCACAGACGCCGGCCACGAGGCCTCCCATGGCAGCGTCGCTCGTGGGCAGGTTGTCCTCGAATCGAGCATCGGGTTGATACTTCTGGAAACCTGCCTCCCAAGTCTTGAGCATCCCTCCGAAATCGGTTCCGAAGTTACGGATCACACCTGAGATCTTGTGCTCCGGCCGATACTCGGGCAGAGCGCTAAGGTCCCACTGCTGCCCGAAAGCGGCCACGCCGACCAGCAGCACAGCCGCCAGGCTCGCCGAAAAGAGTGTGCGCCTCCTTGCGTTCACAAAATCACCAGATGAACTTCACAGCAAACTGCAGCTGACGCGACGAAGTCACGGTCGGCGCACTCAGCACGCCTGCCTGTCCGGCAAGGTTTCCGCCTGCATCGAAGAACGTCTGGTTCGTGGTATTCGGTGGCCCGAAATTGGCATGGTTCAGAATGTTGAAGAATTCCGCGCGGAACTGAACATTAAAGTTCTCGGAAATGCGCGGGACATAGTTGTTCTTGAAGATGGAGAAATCGAGGTTCTCCAGTCCAGGGCCGACGATGCTGTTTCGACCGGCATTCCCGCGGAGCGTGCCCGGTGTGGGAAAGCTGTAGCAGGCGAGGTTCACATATTCGAGGCTCTTCTGCTTGTAGTTGCTATTCACGGGATTGCATCCAGGAACGTAGTTTGGAAAATCCCACGGATCGCTGCTATTGAGTCCGAGCGGATCACCTCCGGTCAGTGGTGTGAACGGCACTCCATCGCTGAGTTTGAACACGCCGGAGAGCTGCCAGCCCTTCGCCGTCCATCGCAATGGACCTGAGAACTGCGCGGCCGGAACGTTCCAGATTCCGTTCAGCACCAGGACTTTTCCGATGTTGAAGTCAGAGGGGCCGCGGCTCAAACGCGGATCAAACCAATGCAGGCTGGGGACGGAATTGCCGTAGGCATCGCCGGCGTTGGTTGCGGAACTGGTGTCGATGCTGCGGCCCCAGGTGAATGCGCTCTGCGCCTGGAAACCGTGGCTCATGATCTTCTTAAGCCCAATTTCCAGGGCATCGTAGTAGGAATCGGATCGCCAAAAGAGTGAGCGAATGGTCCCGGCGTTCGGATTCAACTTCGTACCCGAACCAGCGGGCGAAGGCCACATGTAGCCTTGCGAAGTTAGCGTTGGAAGCACAACATCGGCGTCTTCAACGCGGAACGGCTGATGTATGCCTCGTGAGCCCACATGTCCAACGGACAACGATAAATTGTTCGCCAGCTGCCGCTCGATGCTGAGGTTCCACTGCATCACGTAATTGCGCGGGGGATTAGCCTCGACGTACGACTGCCCGAAGGTGGCAGGGTTTCCCGTGAGGAACTGCGCGTCGCCTGCAGGTCCGATAGCGGCGCACTTCGCTGTAGCTGCAGCCGGTGGTAGTTTGGCGCAGGTTGTAGTCGCGCCGATTTCGAAGAAGGGCGCGGAAAGCGCATCGAGAAGCTGAAACTCATAGAGCAAAGGAAGCACGTCGTAGATTCCGAAGCCGCCGCGAACCGAGGTCTTCCCGCTGCGGAATGGATCCCAGGCAAATCCCACTCGCGGCTCAAAGTTGCGCAGCGTTGGATTGGAAAAGTATGGGTCACCGAGGTGCGGTGTCGGATCCGTGATCTGCCGCAGTACTGAAAGTTTGCCATGGGTCTCGGTGGGAACAGTAGACATCTCGTAGCGGATGCCGAGGTTCAGTGTCAAATTGGAACGCCACCGCCAATCGTCCTGCAAATAAGCTCCGAAGAGGTTTTGCCGCAGATCGCGCGGAGACAGTGTATTGGTGAACCCCGCCTGAAACTTTTTCGGAGAATTGGTTAAAAATGCGGTCAGGCTGCCGAAATTGAACAATCCGTTTGGATTGCTCAACGCAAGAACGTTGTCCTGAAATCGTTCGAATACCGCGCCGAACTTCAACGAATGTGTGCCTCGGGTCAGGAAGGCATCGTCGTAGGCTTGATAGGTCGTGAAATGGAAGAAATAGGTGGGAGATGACCCGACGCCGCCTACCATCCGGTCAAAGCCTGGAATGTTAATCCCGGCTGCGGTCCGTCCAGGCATCGCTGCCAGCGACGCATCGTTCGCCAGCGGATTAATCGCCGATACGCTTTGGTTATTGGCCACTGCCTGCCGATTTACTCCAATCCGGAACGTATTCAGCAGGGTTGGTCCGAACATGTGACTTTCTTCCAAAATAAGAGCCTGACGCCGTGTCTTTGAGCCTTGAAGGGAGTTGTTAAAGCTGTCTGGCTGCGTGAACGGCGCGTTATCGAACATGTACGTACTGAAGACACTGTCTTTGTCAGATATCTTGTGGTCGGCTCTTACGGTGAAATAGTCTTCGTTTACCACCTGCTGGCTGGAGAAGATGTACTGGCCTGAATTCCCATCCGCAGAGATAGTTCCATTTGGGGAAGGATACAGTCCACGATATTTCAACGTGGCAGGATCCACTGCGATCGGAGTTGTTGGACACGAGCGTCCACCTACGGCGCTAAAAGAGCACACGAAGCCCTGCCATGCCGTATCCGTAGGAACCACAATGCTGTTGGTTGTACCCAGCGACTGTCGAATGCCTTCGTAGTCGCCGAAGATGAACGTCCGATCCTTAATGATTGGCCCCCCTGCGGCCGCGCCGAACTGGTTGCGCTTGAATGGAGGAATTCTGGCGCCGTCGAAATAATTCCGGGCATCGAGCGCGCTATTGCGAATGAATTCATATGCGTCGCCGTGAAGGCGGTTAGTGCCCGAGCGCGTGGTTGCGTTGACTACGCCGCCAGAGGTTTTGCCGTATTCCGCCGAGGTGTTGCTCGAGGAGACCGAGAATTCCTGGATGGCATCCACTCCCAGGTTCACTCCAAGCACACTGCCCGGGCCTCCATTGGCGTAATCGTTGATGCTGATGCCATCGAGCCGGTAATTGTTCTGCTGAGGACGCGCGCCTGACAGCGACATCTGCGCGCCGAATCCACGATTGCCTCGTCCTGCTCCTCCCGTAAAGGGAATCTGCGTCTCGACGGCGGCGGCGCCGGGTTGCAACAATGCCAAATCGGTCCAACTGCGTCCGTTCAGCGGCAAATCGCGGACGGCTTGCGCGCCGACGACGTCACTGAGAGTGGATGATCCCAGATCCACGATCGGGGCCGCGTCCTTAACCTCAACACTTTGTGTGGCGATTCCCACTTTCATGCCCACGTTGAGCACCAGGTCTGCACCTACGGTCAGCGTCACGGTGAGAACCTGAGTCGCAAAACCTGCCGCGGTGGTGGTGATTTCGTAATCTCCGGGCAAGAGATTCGGCGCGCTATAGAAGCCCTCGCCGTTGGCAGCGACAGTGCGCACTACTCCGGTGGCGCGGTTTTGTATCGAAACCTGCGCATTGGCGATCGAGGCGCCTGAGTTATCGGTAACGGTTCCGCTCATCGTTCCGCCGGCAACCTGCGCAACAGCGCCAGGCACACCCAATGCAACTAGGGCAAAGAACGTGAGAACAACTCTCGCCAGCTGATTTTTCGTCGCATCCATATGAGTACCTCGCTTTAAGCTGTGAACGAATATTCGGCCCGGAGCCTGTGACTGCCTGGTCATTGAGGCCGCTATCGCGGGCTCATTGTCTTATTGAGCGAGACGGGCGGAGATGTAGCTGAGCGGTCTGTCGTCTATCGCAAAAGACGACCCATTACGGACTTATGGAATGAACTGCGAATGAAACCCAAATGAATTGTTGTTCATGGGAGGAACTTCCGCCGAAGAACCGGCTCAGGCCTGGACGAGCAGAAAGCGTTTCCGAGCGAACGACTCTGAACATCGTAAGAAAAGAAGCTACTTTGTGCCGCCCAGGGCCAAATCGATCAAGGTTTTCTGCTCCATTTCGTGGGCCTTGGCTGAGCCGGTGGCAGGACTCGCAGCCGCCGATCTCTTCACCGAAAGGACCGGACGCCCGGCGGCGATCCGCTTCAGCCGCGGCAGGACGTACCACAGAGCGCCCATGTTGGCAGGCTCTTCCTGCACCCAGACGATCTCCTGAGCGTTCCCGTGGCGCTGAAGTTCCGCGTTGAGTTCCGATTCGGGCCAGGGATAAAGCTGCTCCAGGAAGATGACGGCGGTGGATTCATCTTTGCGTTTCTTACGTTCGACGCGCAATTCGTGACCGATCTTGCCGGTGCAGATGAGCAGGCGCTTTGCGTCCTGCACTTCGTTGTCGGGTAGCACGTTGGCGAAGTGTGGACGGCTGAACTCTTCGATCGACGAGTTCGCGTCGGGATGCCGCAGCATGCTCTTCGGCGTAAAGACCACCAGGGGTTTGCGCCAGTGTCGCAGCGCCTGTCGCCGCAGCAGATGAAAGTACTGCGCCGCCGTGGAGGGCTGGCAAACCTGCATGTTGTCGCGCGCCGCAAGCTGCAGATACCGTTCCATGCGCGCGCTCGAGTGCTCCGGGCCCTGTCCTTCATAGCCGTGAGGCAGGAGCAGAACGAGTCCGCTCAGCAGTCCCCATTTGTCCTCGCCTGAGGAGATGAACTGGTCGATGATGATCTGGCCCCCGTTGGCAAAGTCGCCGAACTGCGCTTCCCACAGCACCAGCGCTTCGGGATAGTCGCGGCTGTATCCGTATTCGAAGCCAAGTACTCCGGCTTCAGACAAAATCGAGTTATAGACCTGGTATTTGGCCTGCTCTGCCGCTAGATGGTTCAGCGGGATGTATTCCTGCTCGTTCTCGATGTCAATGAGCACGCTGTGGCGCTGGTTAAAGGTGCCGCGCTTGCAGTCCTGGCCGCTCAAGCGAACCGGGGTGTTCTGCAGCAGGAGCGAGCCGAAGGCAACGGCTTCCGCCATGCCGTAATCGAAGGCGCGCTTGCCGTGTCCCATTTCGGCACGCTGCTCGAGCAGCTTCTTGATCTTGGGATGAATGTGAAAGTCAGTTGGATATGTCGCCAGCTTGTCGGAAATTTGCGCAACTTCGTCGCGCGAGATTCCCGTTTCGACTTCATACTCGGGCTTGTACGAGCCGCCTGTATAGGCGTCCCAATAACCCGGGAGCTGCGCCAGACGGGGGCGCTTCTGTATCTTCTTGGCCTGCTTCTGCGCCTCGGAAATTTCGGCGCTGATCGCCTGTTCGCGCTGGGTGTTATCGACGCCGATCTGCCGCGCGTAAATCTCGTGCAGAGTCGGATGGTCCTTGATTCGCGCATAGCGGATCGGCTGGGTGATCGTTGGGTCGTCCACTTCGCTATGCCCATGCCGGCGATATCCGATGAGATCGACGATTACGTCGGTATGGAATGTGTACCGGTAGTCGGTGGCGAGCCGGGCGATGCGCAGCACGGCGTCCGGGTCCTCGGCGTTGACGTGAAAGATCGGAATCGGCAGGCGCTTGGCGATGTCTGACGAAAAACGCGAAGAGTTCGTCTCGCTCGGCTCGGTGGTGAAGCCGATCAGGTTATTGACGATCACGTGCACGCCGCCGCCAACCGAGAATCCGTCAACACTGGCCAGATTCAAGGTCTCCGCCCAGATTCCCTGGCCGGCAAACGCAGCGTCACCGTGAATCATCACGGGAAGAATCGTGTCCACTCCTCCAAAGCGTTCCTGTTTGGCGCGAACGCGGCCCGTGGCTACAGGGTCCACTGCTTCCAGGTGGCTCGGATTCGAAACCAGATGCAGGTTGATTGACTTCCCGCTGCGGCTGGTGAACGTACCCGTAGCACCCTGGTGATACTTCACGTCGCCGCTGCCGAGGATGCTGCGCGGATCGACGTCCTCGAACTTGGCAAACATGTCCGCAGCCGACTTCCCGATGGTGTTGACCATCACGTTGAGGCGGCCGCGATGGCTCATGGCGATCACGACTTGCTGCGTTCCGCGCTCGGCCGCGTCGTTCAGAATTTCGTCCAGGAATGGGATTAGAGCGGTTACACCTTCGAGTGAAAATCTCTTGGTGCCCAGATACCTCGACTGAATCACCTGCTCGAAGAGGTCAGCCTTCGTCAGCAGTTCGAGTGTGTGCTTCTGGTCTATGCGCGGGGCATCGCTTTCGAGGCGCTGCTGGATCCAGTCCCGCCTTGCCGCGTCAGGAATATGCATGAACTCGGCGCCGATGGTGCCGCAGTAATAGCGGCGGGCCTCCGCAGCATAGTCGCCCTCCAGGTCGAGCTCAGGAACCGCAACAGGCGCGAGATACTGCCCAAGCGGGTCAAGCTGAGCCCGAAGATATCCCCAGCGCCGAAAAGCGTCAAAGACGCGCTCCCGGTCCTGCGGATCGACGAGAAAGGGACTGCGGTATTCCTGGGTGGTTGAGGCCATATCTAGATTGTAATTGGGCCGAAAGGACATGGAAGAATCGGGTCATCGGGTGATCGGGTGATCGGGCCATCGGGCCATCTAAAGACAGATCACCTTGACCCGGCATGAGATTTTGCTGTGTGATGTGAGGCAGCAAAAATTGCTGTAAGCTCGTTCGCTTCTTGTAGCAAGTCTTTTAAGCGTTCTGGCTTAACGAATCCGGCCTCCAGCAGCAACTCGAGCCAGAAGACCGTTTCATCCGCCTCTTCGAGTACAACGCCAATTCTGGCTGCAAACTCGGCCTGAGACCGTGCTCGTCCTGCCGCTCGGTAATTTGCGCCCACGGCTGTGCCCGACCGCAACAATTGCCTCCCCAGGATTTGCGCATCCGTTCGCCGCGGAAGCGACTGAAACAATTTCAAAATGCGCAGTCCAAATGATTTCGTGCGATGTCTAAGCTCTTCCTGTGAGCTGATCAAGCGAGCCGCTCCAAAGTTGTAGCTTACGTGCCGAAACCGCGAACTTCAGATGACCCGATCACCCGATCACCCGATGACCCGATAACCCGATCTCCCCGTTCCTCAAGCTCGCGCGGGGTCCGTCTTCTCCGGATCGATTCCCAGGTCCTGGAAGGCCTTCTGCGCTTTCTTTACCTCGAATTTCTTTTCGCGAGTCAGGCGCGATAGCGTTGCCGCAACGATCGACTCCGGACTGATCTCGAAATGCTTGCGCAGATATTCGCGGTTATCGCTGCGCCCGAAGCCATCCGTACCAAGGCTTACTAGACGCTCGCGGAGCCAGGGCGAGAGCTGATCGGGGACGATCTTCAGATAGTCGGAAGCGGCGATGATCGGTCCTTCTGCGCCATCAAGAGCTTTGAGAATGTAAGGTCGCTTCTCTTTCTCCGCCGGATGGAGGAGGTTCCATCGGTCCGTCGCCAGGGCTTCGCGACGTAGCTCGGTATAGCTGGTCACGCTCCAGACGTCTGTTTGCACGCCATATTTCTCGGCGAGAATGCCCTGCGCCTTAAGTACTTCATTCAATATCGGGCCGCTGCCAAAGAGTTGTGCCAGCGCTTTTCCGCCCGCAGCCGCTTTGTACTTATAGATCCCGCGTAGGATGCCTTCTTCCACGCCTTTGGGCATCTCCGGCATTGGGTAGTCCTCGTTGTACATGGTGATGTAGTAGAAGACGTCCTCGCCGGCTTCGTACATTCGCCGAATGCCGTCCTGAACGATAACCGCGATCTCGTAGGCATACGCCGGGTCGTAGATCACGCAGGTCGGATAGACGCTGGCCATTACCAGGCTATGGCCGTCGCAATGCTGCAGGCCCTCCCCCGAAAGCGTGGTGCGTCCGGCGGTGCCGCCCATCAGGAAACCTTTACCGCGAGCGTCGGCAAAGGCCCAAATCAGATCGCCCACTCGCTGGAAGCCGAACATCGAGTAGTACATGTAGAAGGGAATTGTCGGCAGCCGGTAGTTGTAATAGGAAGTTCCCGAGGCGCTGAACGACGCCATCGATCCTGCTTCGGTGATGCCTTCTTCCAGGATTTGCCCATCTTTTTCTTCGCGGTAATAGAGCAGAATGTCCTGATCGTGCGGAGTGTAGAGCTGTCCCTGGCTGGCGTAGATGCCGACTTGCCGGATTGCCGACTCAAGACCGAATGTTCTTCCTTCGTCAGGCACAATCGGCACAACCAGCTTTCCCATTTCGGGATGTTTCAGCAGCGTGCGCAGCATGCTGACGAAGCCCATGGTCGTGGATACCGCCCGTCCGCGCGAGCCGCCCAGAGCGTCGGCAAAGAATTCGCGGCCGGGGGCCTTGAGCCCCGGCTTCCTGGCTTCGCGCGCGGGCAGGAATCCGCCCAGCTCTTTGCGCCGCTCCTTCATGTAGGCGATTTCGGGAGTGTCCTTTTCCGGCCGGTAGGGCACGCCGTCTTTGGCCGCCTGGTCCGGAACGGGAATATCGAATACCTTGCGGAAGGTGAGAAGCGCGTCGTCGGTGAGCTTCTTTTCCTGGTGCGTGGCATTGCGCGCCTGCGCTGAGCCGAGCCCATAGCCCTTCACCGTCTTTGCCAGAATCACGGTAGGACCGCCCTTGTGCTCTACTGCGCGCACATACGCGTTGTAGATCTTCTTCGGATCGTGACCGCCGCGATGCAGACTCGCGATCTGTTCGTCGCTCAAATGGGTGACCAGCTCCAGCGTCTCAGGATACTTGCCGAAGAAGTGCTCGCGCGTGTAAGCGCCGCCTTTGGCTTTGAAGCTCTGGTACTCGCCGTCAACGCACTCTTCCATGCGCTTGAGCAGCAGGCCGGAGCGATCGCGCGCCAGCAGATCGTCCCAATCGCTGCCCCAGATCACCTTGATCACGTGCCATCCGGCGCCGCGGAATACGCCTTCCAGTTCGTTGATGATCTTGCCGTTGCCCCGCACCGGGCCGTCGAGCCTTTGCAGATTGCAATTCACGACGAAAATCAAGTTGTCGAGCTTTTCGCGTGTGGCAACCGTCAGCGCGCCGAGAGTCTCAACTTCGTCGGTTTCGCCATCGCCAACAAAAGCCCATATCTTGCGGGGCACAGCCTTGATGAGACTGCGATGCTCCAGATAACGCATGAAGCGCGCCTGGTAAATCGCGTTCAGAGGCCCGATTCCCATTGACACTGTTGGGAACCGCCAGAAGTTGGGCATGAGCCACGGATGCGGATAGGACGGGAGCGCAGGCTCGCCGCGAGTCTCATGCCGGAAATTCAGCACCTGCTTCTCGCTGATGCGGCCTTCGAGGAACGCACGCGCGTAAACGCCCGGAGACGCATGTCCCTGGAAGTACACCATGTCGCCCGGTTCGCCGTCGTAACTCGAGTGGAAGAAGTGGTTGAAGCCTACTTCGAGCAGAGTGGCCAGCGAAGAATATGTTGCAAGATGCCCGCCGATGCCGGAGTCTTTCTTGTTTTGGCGATGGACCATGGCCATCGCGTTCCAGCGGAGCAAAGCTTCGACGCGACGTTCCAGATTGCGATCGCCGGGATAAGGAAGCTCCTGCTCTACCGGAATCGTGTTCTTGTATGGCGTGTGCAGGGCGGCGGCTTCAACGCCCAGCTCGGCGGCGCGCCGCGTTAAGGCGTCAAGCAATCCACTGGCATGGCTCGGACCTTCTTCCTGGACGATCTGGTCGAAAGCTTCCAGCCACTCGGCAACTTCGCTTTGGTCAACTCCCACCGGCTCCGGCGCTAGGACAGGCGATGCATTCATATCTACATGATAAAAGAAGGGCCGGGCGGATGGCCGGACATATGGCTGAATGGCGTTTCGCGCCCGCAGCACTATCGGCACTACGGGACCATCGACATGCCGCGGTTCATCGTCCGACAAAGTCGCACATCAGCAAGGTGAGATCGTCATCCTGCGTCGGCGACCAAGCCTGTACCGAGGCCAGGATCTTCTGGATGGCTTTCGCCGGCGGTTCTCCGCTTGTCTTCTTCAGACTCTCAGCCAGCGTTGCCTGACCGAAAGCCTCGCCTGCAGCATTCACGCCTTCCACGATTCCGTCGGTGTACAGCAGAAGGCGGTCCCCGGACTGCAGCGAGCGACTCACGGCCGAGTACGAGGCAAAATCGAACGCGGCAAGCATTAGGCCGTTCTCTTCGATCTCCTGCACTTCGCCATTGCGCAGCAGAAGCATTGGAGGATGTCCGGCCGCGGCGTATCGCAGCTCGCGCGCGGCCGCGTCAAGGTAAACGTAAGCCGCCGTCACAAACTGGTTCTGCGTGTTGCCAAGCAGCACGCGGTTCATTCCCAGCAGAAATTGCGCCGGATCGGGGGCTGACTCCCGCTGCGAGAGAGCCGCCAGTTTTACCATCGAGGCAATCAGCGCCGCCGGAACTCCGTGTCCGGAAACGTCGGCGATCAAGAGTCCCGCTGTGCTGTTTCCGGCGACCACATAGTCGTAAAAGTCGCCCGCGACCGAAGTCATCGGAACATAGCGCACGGCGACATCGAAGTGTGGCCCCGCAGGGAACTCAGCAGGCAGAATCGACAGCTGGATGCGGCGCGCAACTTCAAGTTCCTTTCGGATTTCGCTGAGCTGCTGGTCGCGGCGTAATGTTCGCCGGGCGGCGACATAGCCGAGACAGCCAAGGAAGAAGGCGAAGCCAAGCGGCTCAATGCGCCAAAGGCTGAAGTACAAACCGGAAACGTTGTCGCACAGCGCAAACGCGGCAAATACCAGCAATCCGCGCCGTACGACTACAAAATCCTCGTCATCGCGCCGCTCGCGCACGAACGCCACAATCACGCACACCAGCGAGACAATCACGAGAAGATTGTTCAGTTGAATGTACTTTTGTTGCGAGCCGAAGGCGAAGGTAAGAACCGCAAGAATCGATTCTGCTGACAGCAACACATATCCTGCTGGAAGCGCGATTCCGGGCAGCAGCCCGGCGGAGCGGAGATAGAGAATGAAGGGGATGGGAACGAGATTGTTGATGCCCTCGCGCAAGCGTCCGTAGAAAACCGATTCCGGAATGAGCATTCCTAACAGCGAGGCCTGCACCCACAATCTCAGCCCATAAAGCGTCGAGAATATTCCGAAGTAGATAAACAGCGGGTTGCGCTTGCCGCGCAGTGCCGAGAAGGCCAGCGCAACCAGGCCGGTGGTGACGAACGCGGCGCCGAGGAACAAAGCTGGAGCGTCGCGATGAAACGCCGTGAGCACGTCGTCGGCGCGAAGCGAGGGAGCAGCAGCGAACATGGGTGGAAGCCGTCATAATAAACGGAACTGCCATCATGCCACTGCGGAACGGCACACCTGCCTGATGTCATACTGCTTCTATGTCTCACGAGCCCATCAAGACCGGACCGGCCGAGGAAATGTCCAAAGTGCAGGCCGCGGAGCTGCGGCGCCTGCCTGCGGAGGCGACGGACCCGAAATCCGTGAAGGTGCAAAAGACCACCGGGCAGGGTGTGGACATCGCGTGGAAAGACGGCCACGTGAGTCACTACTCATTCGCATGGCTGCGGGATGCGTGCCCGTGCGCAACCTGCAATGAGGAGCGTGAGGCCAGCGGTCGGAGGCTTGGGGAGGCAACGAAGCCGAAACCGGGAGCTCTGCCGATGTACAAAGACCCAGCCCGACCCGCCGAGATCGTTCCGGTGGGCAGATACGCCATTAACTTCCACTGGAACGACGGCCACAGCAGCGGGATTTATTCGTGGGAATTCTTGCGGAGAGAATGCCCATGCGAGAGCTGCAGGCTGTCGCGTGCCGCTCAAGGGTGACATTATTTGTCGATTTAGCAGCGGCCAGGCCCGATTGCCTCTTTTCTGCTGCAATCTTGAGCTGCCGGCCTGTTTGCGGCAAACTCTCAGAGGGAAGCGGCATCTCTAAGGTTGCGGCAGGTGGATAGGAACCCCGTAAATTTCTGAGCTGGAGGATTTTGCATGAAAGGTTTTCTGTTTGGACTAGGAATCGGTGTAGGACTCGGCGTTCTTTTCGCCCCTATGAGCGGCGAAGAGACGCGGAACAACCTGGTAGATCGCGCGAACGATCTCTCAGACAGCGCTCGTGAGCTGGTGGATCAGGGCAAAGAGCGCGTGCGCTCAGGGATCAGTACGATCCGGAGCCAGGCCGAGAACATGATGGGACGCGCTCAGCAGCAGGCGACCGGTACTGAAGGCAACGTCTAATCACGTTTCACGATTCAATGGCAGGCGGCATTCGTGCCGCCTTTGCTGTTTTTCGGCTCACAATTGCTTCTTGTACTCGATCAGAGCCATCCCGAAGAAATCTGTCACGTTTCCCGAAACGGCATATCCGTGCTTTTCGTAAAAGCGGCCCGCTCGTTTCAACGGCTCGGTTGTATCTAACGTGACGAAGCTGCAGGAACGCCGGCGCAGCTCGTCTTCCGCGACGCGCAGCAGCTTTGCGGCGACAGCCGTGCCCTGCGACGCCGGAAGAACAGCCATTCCTCGCAGATGACCTTCCGGCGGCTTAGCTTTGCAGCCGATCGTGCCCACCACTTTCCCCCCAGTGACTGCGACAAACAGCTGCATCTCCTTCATCCGGCGCTCGACGGATTTCGTATCGAGAATGGTGTCGGAGAATGCTTCTCTCGTGTATGCCTGCTGGTAAGGACCAAACGCCTCTTTCAGACAATTCAGAATTGAAGAAACGTCTTTCGATGTGGCCGGCCGAATGAAGAGATCTTCATTTCCTGATTGCATTGTCATGCTGCTGAATTGTCATACTGAGCCGAGAAGCGAAGCGACGCTGGCGAAGCACCTTGCGTTTGCTTTGTTCCACTGCGATCGCCGAGGATAATCCCGCAAACCTAATCTTTCCCTGCCGCCGCGACAGCTGTCTTCGCTCCCGGCGCGGTGGGAATGCTGATGTCGAGCTTAGTCACAGCGCCAAAACTGGACAGCGGCTTGTCGAATTCTTTGGGATTGCCGACGACCAGGACGGCCAGTTTACGTTTCTCGATGTACTTGTGAGCGACGCGGCTTACGTCTGCGGTCGAGACCTTTTCGACCGCGCTGCGAAAGCGCTCGAGGAAGTCTGCAGGATAGCCATACAACTCGTAGGTAAGCTGCTCGTTCAGGATTTTTTCCGGTGAGTCGTAAGCAAAGACGAATCCATTGAGAATGGAGTCCTTCGCTTGTTTGAGCTCCTGGTCTGTCGGAGGCTTCGTAAGCAGGTCGTCCACCTCCTGGTAAAGAGCATCGATCGCCTTTGCAGTGGAAGCGCTCTTGGTTCCCATGCTGATATCGATTAATGCGGGGTGGTTGTAGCCGGCGCCAACTCCGCCGCCCACCTCATAGGCCAGTGCCTTCTCCGATCGCAGATGCTTGAATAGACGCGACGAGAATCCCCCGCCGAAGATCTCGTTCATCACGCGAACGGCAAAGTAGTCAGGATTGTCGCGGCGAATGCCCAGGCCGATCATGCTGATGTCGCTCTGGTTGACGTCGTCTTTTTCCGCGAGATAGATGCCGGGCTTCGGTCCTGAAACGGGAATCTTCGGAGGATCGTATTCCGTGCCCCTGGGCAGCTTGCCGAATGCCTCGCGCAGGCGCGCTTCCATTTGTTTGGAGTCGAAGTCGCCAACGATGCCGAAGATGATGTTGTTGGGCGCGAAATGCTTCTTGTGCCACTCGACCAGGTCTTGCCGCGTGACGGCATCGACGGTCCAGTACTGCATCTCGCGGCCATAGGGACTATTCGCGCCGTAGCCAAGAATCGCCACTTCGCGCGACGCGATGCTTTCGATCTCGTCGTTACGGCGCGAGATACCGGTGTGCAGCCGCCTCTTTGCCAACTCGATCTTGTCTTCGCGAAATGCCGGATGCTCCAGCACGTCAAGGAAGTCGGCAAACACCTGGTCGAAGTTTTCCTTCAGGCAGTTCAGACTGACTGACGTGGTGTCGACGCCGCCGCCCGTCTCAACGTGAGCGGCAATGGCCTCAAGTTCATCGTCGAGTTGATCGCCGGTCTTCTGCTCGGTCCCGCCCGTGCGCCACGACGCGGCGTAGATCGAAACCAGCCCAACCTTGGCTGCCGGTTCCGAACTGGAGCCTCCACGAATAAGAGCGGTGGCGCCGATCAAGGGAAGTTCGTGGTCCTCTTGCAGATAAACCACCATTCCATTCGCCAGCTGGACGCGCGTGGGCCGCTGCGGGTTGAACTGGGGAAGCGGCGGAATGGGAACTTGCTGCCACGAGGTTTGAGAGAAGGCGAAACTTCCAATCAACAGACACATTGCAAGAACAGGCATTGTCATCCTGAGCCCCGCTTTTGGGCGAAGGATCTCCCGCAATGTTGTCAACATGAATGCTCTCAAGCGGCTGTCGACCCAGGCGCGTCGTAAAAAAAGCCCACTGCCTCGCGAAGGTAACGACCATGCCGGCGAGATTCTTCGGCTCATTGCTGTCCTCCCGGATTCTCGCTGGGAGTAGCCGCGGGCGCAGCCGTCTGCACGATGGCCACGGTGCGATTGATAGGCACAAACGTTGCGTTGGCCACGCGACGGATGTCCTCCTTCGTAACTTTTTGCAGTCGATCGATGTTGTAAAACAGCTCGCGCCAATCTCCGTAACGAGCTTGGTATATCGCGAGCTGCGCCGCCAGCCCGTTGTTGTCGCCCAGGCCGCGGATGAGATTCGCTTTGGCGCGGGTCTTCACCATCTCGAGCTCGGTGCCCGATACGTCTTCATTCTTCACTCGATCGATTTCTTCTTTGAAAGCCGATTGAAGTTCCGCGGCGGTATG
>JAFAUE010000040.1 GCA_019243475.1 Acidobacteriota bacterium
GGGCGAGCGCGCAGAACCTAAAACCCTGAATCCTGTGGTTTCGACGGACGCAGTTTCGCGCGAAGTAATCGGGCGCATGCAGGCCGATCTGGTTCACATCAATCGGGTCACGCAGAAGACGGAACCCGCGCTTGCAAGCTCGTGGAAGCTTTCCAAAGACGGTCGCACTTTCATCGTAAAGCTGCGGCGCGGCATTCGGTTTTCTGACGGTCAGCCCTTCACCGCCGACGACGTCGTCTTCACCTTCCGCGTATATCTCGACGAGAAACTGCACTCTCCTCAGCGCGATCTACTGATGATCGGCGGCAAGCCGCTCGCCGTAACCAAGGTTGACCAGTACACAGTCAAATTCGACATGGCTCAGCCGTATGCGGCAGCCGAACGCATCTTTGACAGCCTCTCAATCCTGCCCCAACATCTGCTGCAAAAGGCGTATGACGGAGGAACCTTTGCGCAGGCGCTCACCCTTGCCGGCGCACCTGATTCCATTGCGGGACTGGGCCCGTTTCGGCTGAAGCAGTACATTCCCGGGCAGCGCGTCGTGTTAGAGCGCAACCCGTATTACTGGCGCGCCGACCGCGAACAGCATCGTCTTCCGTATCTGGACGAGATCCAATTCCTATTTGCCGGCAATGAGGATGCGCAGATTCTGCGCTTTGAGTCTGGCGAGACCAACGTCATCAGCCGCTTTAATCCCGATAACTACTCAGCTATGGCGCGGGAGCAGCAGCACCGTGGATTCGAACTCGTCGACTTGGGACCGAGCCTGGAGTACAACTTCCTGTTTTTCAATCTCAACGAAATGCCGGGTGAAAAGTTCGCTTCGCTGCGTCGGGAACAGGAATGGTTCCGCGACTTGCGCTTCCGCCAGGCGGTGTCCCTGGCAATCGACCGACAGAGCATCGTGCGGCTCGTATATGGCGGACGCGCTGTTCCGTTGTGGGGGAACATCACCCCGGGGAACAAGCTCTGGCTTAATGACTCCTTACCTCACCCGGCGCGCTCGATCGATTCAGCACGAGACTTGTTGAAGAGCGCCGGTTACTCGTGGAACTCAGCCGGCAAACTTCTTGATGCGCATGCCGCTCCCGTGGAGTTCACGGTTATCACGAGTTCTTCGAACTCGCAGCGCGTGAAGATGGCCACTTTGATTGCCGATGATTTGTCTCAACTTGGAATTGAGGCACACCTTGTTCCGCTAGAATTTCGCGCGGTCATAGACCGAGTCTTCCAGTCCAATGATTACGAAGCCTGCCTGATGGCACTGGGCGGAGGCGATGCCGATCCCAACGGAGACATGAATGTCTGGGTGTCGAATGGCGGGACTCATCTCTGGAACATGCACGAGAGCAAGCCGGCGACACCGTGGGAAGCAGACATCGATCGCCTGATGAATGAGCAGCTGATCACGCTCGACTACAAGAAACGCAAGCGAATCTACGATCAGGTGCAGCAGATCATTGCCGGCAACCTGCCGGTGATCTTCCTCGCAACGCCTGACGTGGTCGTTGGGGCATCGAGCCAGCTTGGCAACTTTCATCCCGCAGCCTTAGAACCTTACGTTCTCTGGAACGCGGATGAACTCTACTTCCGCAGGTCAGGAGCAGTAGCGGCGCGATGATTGCCACAGCCAAAATGGAACTCGAAGCGCGCGAAACCGTATCTGACGAGCGTCTGGTTCGCGAATGCCTCGCGGGCGATGAGCAAGCATGGTCCGCTTTGATCGACAAGTACAAAAGGCTGATCTACTCGATCCCCGTGAAATGGAACTTGCCTACCGAGGAAGCGAACGACATTTTCCAGTCTGTTTGTGTGGACCTTTACTCCGAACTTCCTCACCTGCGGAATCCACGTGCGTTGCCGAAATGGTTGATCCAGACGACGCTGCACAAATGCGCCAGATACCGGCGACAGCAGGCTCGATTCAGCGATGAAGAACCCACAGAGGAATCGGCAGCAATTGAGCAGACCAGCCACGCAATCGTTGAGCAAGTGGAACAAGAACAGCTTCTCCGCGATTCCATTTCAGGCGTTGGGGGGCGTTGTGCTCAGCTTATTCGCATGCTTTTCTTCGAAAATACCGCCCGCCCCTACATAGAAATTGCTCGCGAACTCGGGCTCGCCACAGGATCGATCGGCTTCATCCGCGGACGTTGTCTGGACCGTCTGAAGCAGCAGCTCATCTCGCGAGGTTGGAAATGAGCGCGGTCGCAACTGCCGTCACTACGCGAGAAGGACTGCTTCAGCAGCTCAAGAGCTGTGATGTCTCCGAACGCACTGAATTGATTCGTCGGTACAAGGCGAACTTGGACCTGCAGTGCATCGTCAACCTGGCCAACGAAGCTCGCGAACTGTTGCGTGTGGACGCGCGTCAATCGCTCGCGCGCGCCGAGCTCGCAATTGAAATCGCCGAAACACTCGACCAGGACCTTGCCAGGGCCCACGCCGTACGCATCAAGGCCAACGCTACGCATTTTCTGGGCAGCTACGTGGAAGCCGTCGAACTGCATCAACGTGCGGCACAGCTCTTCGAAACCGCTGGTGAGTTGAAAGAACTCGGACGTTCTCTCAGCGCCTCGATCCTATCTTTGAATCTGTGCGGGCAATACGACGCCGCGTTTTCAGCGGCCGAACGCGCACGGGCCATCTTCACCCAGTGTAGAGATGAGCTGCGAGTGGCCAGGCTCGATATCAATCTGGGAAATGTCTATTACCGTCAAGACCGCTTTGCTGAGGCCCTGCAATGCTATCGCCGCGCCTATGACGTCGTTGTCAAACATGAAAACAACGAAGGCATTGCTGCAGTGCTCAGCAATCTCTCGGTGTGCTTGATCAGCATGGGCGAGTTCCAGCAGGCCCTGGATCACTATCAGGATGCGCGCAATTATTGCGAAAAGCACGGCATGCCGCTGCTTGTCGCCCAGGCCGATTACAACATCGCGTACCTCTACTTCCTGCGCGGCGAGTATAGCCAAGCCATCGATATGCTTCGCTCCACTCGGCTGCGTTGCAAGGAGATCGGCGAACGCTATCACTATGGCCTTTGCAATCTCGATCTTTCCGAGCTCTACCTCGAACTGAATCTAAGCGCCGAAGCTGCTGAGCTTGCGCGACTCGGACACACAGAGTTCGTTGCCCTGAAGATGGGATATGAGGCGGCCAAGTGCCAGGCATTTGAGGCGATCGCACTTGGCCAGCAAGGACAGGCGTTTCAAAGTCTCAAGCTATTTGCCCAGGCGCGCGAGTTGTTTGTCGCGGAGAAAAATCAGGTATGGCCCTCGCTGATCGATCTTTATCAAGCTTTGCTGTTGTTCAATGAGGGACGCCACTTCGAAGCACGACGACTGGCAAAGGCCGCGCTTGATTTCTTCGATTCGTCGCATTTAACAACGAAATCGGTGCTTTGCCGCCTGTTGCTGGCCCGGATCGCGCAGCGGACCAATGACGTTGCGAGCGCGCATAGCCACTGCAAAGAAGCAATCGACCGGCTCGAGGGAGTACAGGCGCCGACGCTGCGTCACCAGGCTTTTCTGCTAATGGGGCAGGTCCACTCCTCGTCGGGAAACAAGAAGGAAGCGTACGAATGTTTCCGCTCTTCGCGCGAGGCGCTTGAAATGTTGCGCAGCAATTTGCGCGGGCAGGAACTCAAACTTGCTTTCTTAAAGAACCGGTTGGAGGTTTATGAGCTTCTGGTCGATGCCTGTCTGCGCGGCCAATATAGCCCCAATTCTCTGGAAGAGGCTTTTGGCTATATCGAAGAGGCGAAATCCCGGACGCTCATGGACCAGATGCTGCAGCCCGTCTTCGGCGCCTCGGATGAGAGCGGACAAAGCGATCTCGTGCGCCGCATGCGCAACCTTCGCGACGAGCTGAATTGGTACTACAGCCTTATAGAGCTGGAGCAGCTTCGGCCGGAACAACGCTCGCTCGAGCATATCAAGCGACTGGAAGAGCAAGTGCGGGCGCGAGAAACCGACCTTATCCGCGTATTGCAGGAGTCAAATCTTTCTTCCTCTCCCAGTTCGGGAATGCATGCCGGACAGCCGGTTTCCATTGAAGAAATTCGCTCAGCGATCACGCCGGAAACACTGGTGATCGAGTTTTTCCAGACAGGCGACAGAATTCTGGCTTGCCTGCTCACGCGCGATAGCTTACACATCGTGCCGGTCACGCTGGCATCACGCATTCAAAACGTTCTGCGGCTTTTGCAGTTCCAACTCTCGAAGTTCCGGCTTGGGAACGATTATGCGCAGGCTTTCCAGGAATCCCTCATTCAATCCACGAATGCGCACCTGAATAATCTCTACGACGAGCTGCTTGCACCGCTGCGTGACCGCTTCCAATCGGCTCACTTGATGTTCGTGCCGCATGGACCGCTGCACTACGTTCCATTTCATGCCTTGTTCGACGGCGAGAGATATCTGATCGACGATCACAGCATTTCATATGCCCCCAGCGCGAGCATCTACACCGTGTGCATGCGCAAGCGCGTGAACGAATCCGGAGCATCCTTGCTCATGGGAGTGCCCGACCAGAACGCGCCTTCCATCGTGGATGAGCTGAAGGCGCTCAGCGGAATTCTGCCGCATCCCAATGTTTTTGTTGGCAACGCCGCGAGCGAATATGTGCTCAGGACGGTTGGCGCAAACGCTCGCATCGTTCACATTGCGACGCACGGTTATTTTCGGCAGGACAGTCCTATGTTCTCGTCGATCCGAATGGGGAATTCTTACTTGAGCCTGTATGACCTCTATCAGCTGAAGCTGCCGGTAGAGCTGGTTACTTTCAGCGGCTGCGCGACAGGATTGAACGTGGTCGCAGCCGGCGACGAGCTCATCGGTCTGGCCCGGGGCTTGTTTCAAGCAGGAGCACAGTCGTTGATCTTGAGCCTGTGGGACGTTCATGACCAGAGCACAGCCGAGTTCATGACAAGTTTTTACGGCAATCTTCAGGCTGGCGAAGAAAAAGCGACGGCCCTGCGAAGTGCCATGCTGGGGGTACGAGCGAAGTTCCCCCACCCATATCAGTGGGCGCCCTTCGTGCTCATGGGTAAGTACGCGGATTTAAAGGAGAAATAATTCTTCCGGCGCCTATATTTTCCGGAAGATCTGTAGCCCATTTGGCCAAGACGACTGCAGAGCTGTAAATGGCCTTGCAGCGTGTGTAGCGGAGAGCGAATGAAGCATATTGCTCAAGAAGCTTTGACTGATTTTGTTCGCAAGAGCTTGCCTTCGGCAGAAGAGCGTTCGATCCATGACCACCTGGCTCAATGCGCGAAATGTGCCGAGACGGCGAGCCTCTTCCGCCAGGTCGCCGCAATAGGAACCAGGGAAGCGCAATATGAGCCGCCGAGCGGCTTGGTTCGATCTGTAAAGGCATACTTTGGAACGCAGCAAAAATTTGCTCCGGAGAGCGCGAGTATTTTCGAGCTGTTGTTCGATTCTCTTGCACAGCCTCTCGCTGCGGGCGCGCGAGCCTCGGTGGCATCGGCGCGGCAGTTACTTTACCGAGTCGGAACTGTGTACGTAGACATGCGCGTGGACTCAGCGCTGAATTCCGAACAGGCAGCGCTGGTTGGACAGATGCTGGACAGCGCGCATCCTGGGCATCCGGTTGCCGGCGTGCCGGTCATCCTCATGGATGGACGCAAGAATGTGGCCAGCACGATCAGCAACAACAACGGCGAGTTTCATCTGGAATTTGCCCTCAAAAGCAATTTGCGACTTTCTATTGCGGTCGGCGACGCCTCCCCCGTGTATCTGCCGATTACAGGTGTAGAGCACAAACGTCCGCCGGTGCAGAGCCGGGGCGTGAACTAACTGTTACCGGAGTAAGGCACCAGGATTACGGGCGTAACTGGCCGTGAGAGCCGGAAGCCCAATAGACTTAAGTACTCCTCCCTTGCTGTGAGCCCCCTTCAAATTTTGGCGAGACAAGTGTCTCTGGAGAAGCGATGAAGAGCTCGAAGAACTTAGTTACTAAGTGCAGCAGGTCGAAAGCTGCGGTTTGCATTGCGTTGATTGCGGCCATGTTTGCCGTTTATGAGCAGCCCGGCTTTGCCGTTACGGCCTCGGCGCCGAAGACAAATGCGCAATTGCTCGGAGGATTACTAGGTGGGGGTGGCCTGCTGCCCTCAAGCCGATATATCGTCCGCGATACTCGTGGACTTCTTGGCCTCAACCTTACTTGCCTTGTGTTCGGGTGCAAGGTGGTTGAAGGGATTGGCGACCCTGATGGTCAGCTTTACGTGGTGCAGGTAGCCACGCTCCTCAGCCCGCTAGTTTGCATTACGCAGCTGCTGTCCGGAGCCGGCATCACCAACGTCGAACCCGACCAGGCTGTCAGTACGCAGGGCACAAACACGGTGGGAAGTCTTCCGCCATACATCTCCGATCGCACTCCAGTTTCCTATTACGGCGCGACCGTTTGGGACGGTTACGTTGAGCAGACTCCAAACGAAATCATCAACACGGAATATACACAATCGACGATTGGCGCTACTGGTTCGGGCGTAACCGTCGCTCTTATCGACACTGGCGTCGATCCCAACAACACGATTCTGCAGAGCCACCTTGTCAACGGATATGACTTCACCCGCAATAAGACCGGCGGCTCCGAAATGGCAGATGTAAACCAATCGACTGTGGGAGTGGTCGATGGCAACGCTGAGCCCGCGCAGGTGAACCAATCGACGGTAGGCGTAGTCGACCAATCGACCGTTGGCGTGGTGGATAACTCGCAGTACTCCGCGTTCGGACACGGGACCATGACGGCCGGCATCGTGCACCTTGTTGCACCGCAGGCAAAGCTGATGCCGCTGAAATCGTTCAATGCCGCCGGACAGGGCCTGGCCTCGGACGTACTTCGCGCAATTTACTACGCGGTGAACCATGGAGCGAAGGTCATTAATATGAGCTTCGACTTCACTAGTCCCTCACAAGAATTGGCGACTGCGATCAATTACGCAACTTTGCGCGGAGTGATCTGCGTAGCCTCGGCCGGTAACGATGGCAAGATTGAAGCGGTTTATCCGGCTTCGCTGCCCAACGTGATCGACGTAGCTTCGACTTCGCTGAACAACTCGCCGTCAGCATTCTCGAACTACGGAGCGCCTCCGGTTTGGCTGTCGGCGCCGGGCGAAGCAGTGATGACGACTTACCCTGGCAACACCTACGCCGTGGGATGGGGTACGTCCTTCAGCGCGCCACTGGTTTCCGGAACGGTCGCTCTGATGGCCCAGACGAACAGCTTGCGCTTGACTAAGAGTTCGGCAGCAAGTTCCCTGTCGCACGCCCAGCCGATTCCTTATTCCCAGTTTGGATACGGAGTACTGGATACGTATCAGGCAGTGAAGGCGTGGCAGAACTCTCAAGGACTCGGCCTAACTCTGCCATAGTCTGTAGCCCGGATTCTATGGAGACGCGGCACACCGCGTCTCCATAAGAACTTTCGCCGACGAGAAACGACGACAATGAGCGTTCACAACACATTCGACGCCTGGTCCCCAATGCTCCTTCGAGTGAAAGAACTCGAAGAAGAGCAGGCGACGATGCGCACAGCCACGATCTGCGCGCTCAATCAGCTGCTCGATCTCAAAGACCTCAACACCGGAGTCCACAGCACGCGATTAGCGGAATGGGCTGTCCGGGTCGCTCGCCGCCTGGGGATTCAGGAAGAACATTTGTATCAATACGAAGTCGCGGCTTTACTGCACGACATCGGTAAGATCGGCGTTCCCGACGCAATCTTGAAAAAACCCAGCAAGCTCACAGATGAAGAGCGCGCGATCATGAATAAACATCCGGAGTACAGTTGGTCGATTCTGCGCTTATTTCCGGGACTCGAAGAAGCCAGCCTGTTCGCGCTACATCATCATGAATCCTACGACGGTACTGGATATCCCGGCGGCCTTAAGGGCGACGAGATTCCTCTCGGTTCGCGCATCGTTTCCATCGTTGACGCCTTCGACGCTATGATTTCCAATCGCTGCTATCGCAAAGGGCTTGCTCAAGAGGAAGCGATTCGCCGTCTAAACGGCGGCAGCGGCACACAGTTTGATCCGCACGTTTTGCAATGCTTCCTGGAGATCGCAGCACTCGAGGTCGAGGGCGTATTTGCTGCGACCGGAACCAGCATTGCGGCTGTTATCTAACCGCGCCTGCGGCTGACGAGAAACGACACATGCCGCTCGTCGTGGTCTCAAGCCCATAGCAGGAAGCAAAACAAGTAAATCCAGAGCGCGGCCATGGCATGCATGTACCAGGCCGCGAGATCTATGCCCAGCAAACGGGAGCTTTGGCTGAGAGCACGAAATCCGATCGACAGAAATGCGACGGAGAAAATGCCGAGGACAGCGTGAAAGAAGTGTGTCCCGGTAAAGACGTAGAAAAAAGCAGTCGCTGCCCCCGAGCTCAGAAAGCTACCGCCCACCCTCAACACGTGCCATGCCATTATCTGTCCCGCTGTGAACACGAGACCACAAAACAACGACGCCAGAATCCACCGATGGGTAAACCGATCGGTCTTCCGATCTGAAC
Organism: Acidobacteriota bacterium; assembly: GCA_019243475.1. GTDB lineage: Bacteria > Acidobacteriota > Terriglobia > Terriglobales > Acidobacteriaceae > Gp1-AA112. The sequence goes on from JAFAUE010000040.1 coordinate 8,538, forward strand.
CGGCGCCATTGTATCGGCGAGCCACTTCTAAGCACACGCTCGCCAGAAGCAACCAGACTGTGTTGAACACTAAGAGACCGACAGGTAAGTTCAGCGCTTCCCAATTCGCAGCATAAGCTCCTGTGCCGAGCTCCCACGTAGCGATGCTTCTGCGCACAATGTATGCACTGCTGAAACCGACGAAGAGCATGACTACCGAGGCAAGGTAAAGAATCAACGCAAGCCGATATCGGCGCAGCCGAGACGCATCCCCGCGCATGATTAGGTCCACATCGGGAACTCCGAAGTGTGGAGGCACGCTGGATCTGATGTTGTTTGAGATCAACGTGTTTTGATTCATCGTCCATCGTCCGCGAGCGACCCGACCGCGTCAATTTTCCATTTCCACGTACGCACGTCATCACCGACAGATTTAGTCTCCTTATTCCAGCGCGCAAGGTAGTAGGTTAGGCCAGCAAATAAACACACCGGCGGGAGCAGGAGAACGAGAATTCCGGCGCGCAGCGCGTGAGCTGTCTGCGAACCTCCCGCAGCCGCGGTCGTGTAGCAGGACGCGCAACCCTGCGCAGCGAGAGTCTTGGTACAACAGGACGCAACCGCAAGGCTAGCGAGGATCGTGCAGCGTATCTTCCGTGCCGCGCGTGCCGCGAACCTCAGACTGGTGATCATCAGCGGAGTTGTACGCTTTCAGGGTCCGACTGGAGCACGAAGTCTCTGCCGGCATTCGTCTCGCCATAGTCATAAGCGGCGTGCCTGACGACCGGCGATTCCTGGAAATTGCAAGCAGAGGCACGCGAGCAGGCCACCCATTCCAGTGAAGTGCCGTTCCAGGGATTTACGCTTGCGCTCTGCCCACGAAACAGACTCCAGACAAGATTAAAAAGAAATATGAATTGAACG
>JAFAUE010000058.1 GCA_019243475.1 Acidobacteriota bacterium
GGCAAGCAGACGCTCGGCGGCAGAGTCTCGCATTGCCGGCTGCAGGGAAGTGCGCGCATCACCGAGAACGTGAACGGCGCGGCCGCGATGGCGGTAGTGCCGGTGGAAATCGTCACAACGGCTTAAAAAGCGTTTCAGTGTAAGGCGTTTCAAGAAAACCGTTTCAAGAAAGTCGTTTCAAGAAAAGGCGTTTCAAGAAAAGGCGTTTCAAGAGGTCACGACTTCATTGAAACGAATTTCCCTGAAACGCCTTTTTCCTGAAGCGAACTTTCCTGAAACGCTTTTTTTCTGGAAACTCCTTACCTCTACGCAGCTTTTCCCGCCTCGTTCAGCGCCATCACCGCCAATTCCAAACGATCACGCGAGCCAGTCTTTCCAAAGATGCTCTGCAGGTGCCGCTTGACGGTGTTTTCGCTGATGTGGAGCTGGTCGGCGATGTCCCGATTCTTCATGCCACGAGCCACGGCGTAAGCAATTTGCCGCTCGCGTTCGGAAAGCCGATGAAGTGAGCCCTGATGCTGACCGTAAGGAGCGCGGGCGTCGTTGGCCAGCGTGGTGACCACCTGCCGCGCCAGATCGTCAGAGAAGGCGAGTTCACCGTCTGCGACCGTGCGAATTGCCTGAAACAGGCTGTGCGGCCCGTCACCTTTCATAACCAGTCCGCGGGCGCCAAGGCGGACAACCTGGGCATAGTCGGTCTCGGATTCAGAGGCTGTGAGCACGACAGTCGCAACGCGATTGCCGGTTCGATCCAGCGTTCGCAGGACCTCGAAGCCATCGAAATTAGGCATGAAGAGATCCAGCACCAGCACATCAGGGTGCGTGCGCTGGACCATTTCCAGCGCATCCTGGCCATTCGAGGCGGTACCTTCGACCTCGAAATCCGGTTGTGTCCCCAGCAGGAGCGCTAACGATTCCCGCAGGATGGCATGGTCATCGGCAACAACAATTCTGGTTTTTTGTGCGTCCAAGTCGGGCATGGCTGAGTACTAAGATGCTTAACCAGTAAAGAGGGTGGGAGCACAATTCCAGAGCCGTTCCAGCCTGCAGAGCTGCGCGTGCTCTTGATGTTACGAAGGTGCCAAGCCGCAATTCGGGCCCAATTTACTGTGCTATAGTCCGCTCGGGACCCTCCCCCCAAACTTCCAGGAGCAGCTTTCTTGACCATCGACGAAGAACTGAATCAGCTGGACGACAACGTCCGCAAGCTGAAGATCGAGTATGACATCTTCTTCGGCGGGGGGTCGAAAAAGCCGCCTGCAGAACTGGAATGGCGTGTTCAAACGCTGATGAAGAAGTACAGCGACGGCCGCCGCATGAATTTTGGACAGCGCTTCAAGTTCGGTGCTATCCAGCAGAAATACGCGGTTTACAACAGCCTATGGCAGCAGAAGCTCAGGATCAAAGAAGAAGGCTATCGCCGTCCTCAGGATGCTTTGCTCGCTATTCAGGGCGTTCGCCAGTTTGAAGATGAAGCTGCAGAGGCCATCGACATAAGCGAGCCAGAGCCGTTCCGGATCGCATGCAGTGATGTTGATAAAGAGGTAAACAAAGTAAAAGCGCTGTACGAGGCCATGGTGCATGCCAGCAAGGAAGCTAAGTCGAAGGCTCCCGCTGGAAGTTTTGAATCATTTCAGAAGTTTGTCCGAAAGAAGACCGAACAGCTTCGCAAGGATTTTGGCGCTTCTGCCGTCGAGTATGCCGTGGAAGTGGAGAGCGGTCAGGTCAAGCTGAAGGCAAAAGCCAGAGGCTAGACTTCTGCGGGCCCACGTCCTCTCGCCAGCTCACCTGCGAGCTGCCACGCCCGTAATCTGCGTTTCCAGAGCGCGCGCCGGAAAGTAGCTCGGATCGAGCCGCAGGGCGGCATGAATCTCATCGAGGGCTTCGTTGGAATTTCCCGCTGCTACCAGCACCTGCGCAAGATTCGTGTGGTAGTCCGGATTGCGCTGATCCATGTCGGTCGCAATTCGAAACTCTCGAATCGCTTCGGACAGCTGACCCTGCTCACCATAAACCGCTCCGAGATTATCGTGCACTGAGGCGCTGAAATCGTCTGTCGCTGTATGCACAGACAAGGCTCGCCGGAAGTAATCGGCAGCTAGATCCAGGCGTTTCTGATGCCGCCAGGCGACGATTCCCAGCGCGTTCAGAACGTTTTCATTCTCGTGCCGGTTGACAACCGCCCTCTGCAGACAGATTTCCGCTTCCTGCCATCGTTCAGCTCGCGCAAGAATCAGACCTTCTTCTCCATCAACTTCCGGATCCGTTGGATTGGCTTTCCGCACCTGCTCTAAGGTCTCAATGGCCCTCGAGAATTCGCTTCTATCTGCGTAGATCGAGGCAAGCCCTTCCTCTGCCAGCGCTAGTTGCAAATAGTCCGGAGGGTGTTCCTGCGCCGCAAGCGATGCCGCTGCCTGGTACTGCTCCTCGGCCCGGGAAGAAGCATCGCTGCTAAGCAACGAAGCTGCGACCATATTGCGGACGAAAGGGGCATCCGGCGACTGCTCCAGCGTTCGTTCAAACAGCGTGCTGTTGTCTTTCCAATCTGGATTTCTGGCGTAGGTCTCGGCAGCATAGCCGGCAACCACGGCGATGAGAAGTCCGGCCGCGGCATATCGCCGATAACGGTTGGCGGCAAATCTCAAACCGCTGGCCGCAAGTGCTGCTACAAGTAAACAAAAGCCCGCCGACGGTAAGTAGAGGTACCGCTCGGCGAAAACATTTCTCCCAACCGCGTAGATATCGAGTACCGGCAGGAGGGTGATGAATACCCACAATGCTGCGAAGCAAGCGAGGGGAAATCGCCGAAACGCAAAGGCGCACGCGAGACAAGCTCCCGCGACAAATCCAAGCGCAAGCAGCACAAACATTCCGGATTGTGCCGGCGAGAAAACGTGGTACGCGTTTAGATCGACAGGCAGAATCAGGTTCCACCAATAGGTCATGAGGAGCTTGATTGCTGTGAGGCAGTACTCGGCTGGAGTGAGTGGCCAGTTTCGCTGTCGAATTGCGAGGTGTGTGAGCACGTGTACCCGAAGGAGCAAGTAGCCGGCGAGCACGATCCAATAAGGGACGGAGCGAATTGCCGCGACGCGCATGCGCTGGATCAGTGTTCCTTCCTTCCGGAACGTGAGCCAATACAGGAAAGCCAGAATCGGCAAAACAGCCGCAGGTTCTTTCCACAGCAAAGCCGTGGCAAAGCTCAACAGGGATAGCAGTTTCAGGGCAGCCGTTCGGATCGATAGGGTCGCATTCCCGCGTGTTTGCTCGGCGGCGATCAGGGTGATGAATGACAACAACACGAAGAAAGTGCAGCCCAGATCGGGAAGCGCTGAAATCCAATCGACCGCTTCCGTATGAACCGGATGAACTGCGAAGAGCGCTGCCGAGCAAAATGCCAATGCGGGAGTACCGCTTAGCTGCCAAAACAATGCAAAAACAGCGACGGCGCAAGCGATCGCCAGCAGCAAACTCAGGAGATGAAAGGCGGACGGATTCTGGCCGGTGGCTTCCGCAGTAAAGCGGTAGGCGCACATCTGCAGCGGGCGATAATAGTTGCCCCGCCCTCGATCCGCCCACGATCGAAAACCCCAAACGTCCGACGAGAACAAACGCGCGAGAGGGACATTGGGGCGCAAGTCGGGATTCATCAGCACTTGCTCTTGGTCATCCCACACGAATCCGTTGTGCAGGGAATTTGAGTAAACAAAACTCACCAACGCTGCCAGAGCAACTGCTCCGAAAAGAAAAAGTGTAGAGGCGCGCCTGGGGGTCGCGAGCGCAGAGACTTCTGGACGCCGACCCTTATGCTTTCCGTTCCGCCCCATTACCCATCAAAACCAATCCAGCGTTTTGACGGGTCGAGCTTGCGGAGAGGAAGCCGATTGGGACGGTTAGAGGCTAGACGGGGACAGGATGAGGATGCGGCTCATGTCTTTTTGTTACTGCTCACTGATTCAGACCTAGGCTCTCCGTTCTGCTGCATCAACTTGGCGATCAGTCCGGTCCATCCCGTTTGATGTGAAGCTCCCAGACCGGCTCCGGTGTCCCCGTGGAAGTATTCATAAAAAAGCAGAAGGTCTTTCCAGTGAGGGTCATTTTGGAACAGAGAATTGCTGCCATGCGCCGCTCGACGACCGTCGGGCGCGGCTGAAAACAACCGCGTGAGCCGGTGCGAGAGTTCTGTTGCGACTTGGGCCAGGGTCATCATTTTTCCTGAGCCCGTCGGACATTCCACCTTGAACTTGTCGCCGAAGTAGTGCTGATAGCGTTGAAGCGATTCGATCAGTAGAAAATTCATTGGCATCCAGATCGGTCCGCGCCAATTGGAGTTGCCGCCAAACAGGCTATTGGTGGATTCTCCGGGCTCGTAATCCACGATGCTTACGTGGCCACCGACCTCGAGTCGGAAGGGATTGTCGCGGTGATATTGCGAGAGACTGCGAATGCCGTATGGCGACAAAAACTCTCTCTCGTCGAGCATGACTTTGAGAATTCGCCGCAGACGTTTTTCGTCAACAATGGCAAGCAATTGTCGTTCTCGTACACCTTGCGCGTGAAAGCACGCGATGTCTTGCGTCAAGTCCGGGCGATTGTCGAGATACCACTGGATTCTTCTCGTGAAATTCGGGAGCTGTTCGAGCAGTCCTGGTTCGAGTGTCTGCACGGCAAAGAGCGGCACAAGTCCAACCAGCGAACGAATGCGCATGGGTATATGGCTGCCGTCGGAGAGGCGTAGGACGTCATAGTAGAAACCATCTTCTTCATGCCAGATCCCTTCGCCGGCAATGGTGCGGTTCATCGCCTTCACGATGTAAAGAAAGTGCTCCCAGAATTTGATCGCAGTGTCTTCATACACAGGGTCCTCAATAGCGAGATCGAGAGCGATCATTAACAAACTGAGGCTGTAGTTGGCCATCCAGCTTGTTCCGTCGGACTGTTCCAGGAACACACCTCCGGGCAGCGGCTGGCTGCGATCAAAAGCCCCGATGTTGTCTAGTCCGAGAAAGCCGCCCTGAAACATGTTGTTGCCCGCCATATCTTTGCGGTTTACCCACCAGGTAAAGTTGATCAGCAGCTTGTGAAAGATTCGTTCAAGAAAGGCGAAGTCACCCTTGCCCGTCATGCGCCTTTCAATTTGGTAAACGCGGTGCGCCGCCCAGGCATGCACGGGAGGATTCACATCGCCGAAGTTCCACTCATATGCCGGAAGCTGGCCGTTCGGGTGCATGTACCATTCGCGGCAAAGGAGCGTTAGTTGTTCTTTGGCAAAATGCCAGTCGAGGAGCGCGAGCGGAATGCAATGAAACGCGAGGTCCCACGCCGCGAACCACGGGTACTCCCACTTGTCCGGCATGGAGATGATGTCGTCGGAATAGAAGTGCTGCCAGTCACAGTTCCTGCCCTGAAGGCGCTCTTTGGGTGGCGCGGGCTGCGCCGGGTCTCCTTCAAGCCAGGTGCGCACGTCGTAGTTGTAGAACTGTTTTGACCACAGCATGCCGGCGAAAGCCTGGCGCATGATGTTGCGGCCATCCGGTGAGAGGGACTGTGGGATGACGTCACGATAAAACTCGTCCGCTTCGTAGATCCGTTCGCGAAACAGATCGTCAAAGCTCTTCCCGAAATGGTCTTGCGTGTTGTTGAGCCGCTCGAAAAACTTCAACTTGATGACCGCGCTTTGTCCGGGCGAGATGTCCAGACTGTAGTGCGCGGCCGCCTTGGTCCCGGTCTGCTCAGCGTTGAGACGAAAGCGTTGCGCTTTGACGACGGCATCGTGAATGGCGTCTTTCTGGTAAAAACCCGCATTAGGTGCGCCGAATAAGCGCCGCAGATCGCTCTCGTTTTCCGTGAAGAGCAGCTGCGGGGAAGCTTCGCACAGCAGCCAGCGCTCGCCATACTGCGGATGGTAGACGCGCACCGTCGGCATGTTTTGTATGTCGGCGATGCGTTCCAGTTTGGGCCTGATCTGTTCCGGGTTTTCTTTCCACGACCACGTGTTGCGGAACCAAATTGTGGGCAGCAGATGGAGTTGCGCGGTCTCCGGTCCGCGGTTCCAGGCAGTGATGCGCACCAGCATGTCTTCGCTCGACGATTTCGCGTATTCGACAAAGACGTCGAAGTAGCGAGCATTGTCGAAGATTCCCGTATCGGAAAGCTCAAACTCAGGATCGAGGCGACTACGGCGGCGATTCTCCTCAAGCAGGCGCTGGTAGGGGAACTCCTGCTGCGGATACTTGTACAGCGCCTTCATGTAGGAGTGGGTGGGCGTGTTGTCGAGATAGAAGTAGTACTCCTTTACGTCCTCACCGTGGTTGCCCTCCGGTCCGCTCAGGCCGAAGAAACGCTCTTTAAGGATTGGGTCGTGGCCGTTCCAGAGTGCAAGAGCAAAGCAGATGAGCTGGTGCCGGTCGCAAAATCCGAAGATTCCATCTTCGTTCCAGCGATAAGCTCGTGAGGGAGCTTGATCGCGCGTGAAGTATTTCCACGCATCGCCGTTGGCGCTGTAATCCTCGCGCACCGTGCCCCAGGCCCGTTCGCTTAGATAAGGTCCCCATCGCTTCCAATACACTTCACGATTCTTGTCCTGCAGAAGACGCTCGTGCTCTTTGCGCATTTTTTCTTGATATTACGGGAAGCGTTGGGAAATTGGCAGGATATGCCTGGCAGCCGATTAAGACCGAGGGATAGAGTATCCTGCACATTCGATCTCGGCTACGTTCCATCCTGATGGCCACGGCCCCTGCATCTCCGAATCGCGACGAAATTTTTGCAGCCCTGCGGCGGTATTGGGGCTACGACTCTTTCCGTCCGTTGCAGGAACGCATCGTTTCGAGTCTTTTAGCGGGACGGGATACCTGTGTGGTAATGCCGACCGGCGGCGGCAAGTCGCTCTGCTACCAGCTTCCCGCTGCAATGCTCTCCGGCCGGACGGTAGTTGTGATCTCACCGCTGATCGCTCTCATGCAGGACCAGATGGCAAATCTCGCGCAGATGGGCATTGCCGCCGGGAGTCTTAACAGCGCCCTTGCCTCCGCTGAACAGATGAGCACAGTGAAGAAAGCCTGTGAAGGGCAGCTTCGTCTGCTTTACCTCTCGCCGGAACGTTTGGCGCGAAATGACACGATTGAGTGGCTCCGCAAAGTGCCGATCTCATTCTTTGCGATTGACGAAGCGCACTGCATCTCCGAATGGGGACACGAGTTTCGTCCTGAGTACCGCCAGCTGAGCGCACTGCGGCAGCATTTCCCTGAATGTTCCATTGCGGCATTCACCGCCAGCGCCACCCGGCAGGTTCGGCACGACATCATCGCGCAATTGCGCCTGCGCAATCCGGATAAATACATCGCCAGCTTTCATCGGCCCAACCTCCGCTACCTGGTGAAGGAGTGCGACCGTGGAATGCAGGAGGAACTACTGCTCTCGGGCTTACGCCAGCAGCAGGGCGAAAACGTGATCGTTTACGCGCCAACGATCAAGAGCGTCGGAGAAACGGTGCTCCTGCTTGAACATCATGGTATTCCGGCGCTCGGATATCACGGGCAGATGGAGGCCGAAAACAGGCGCCGCAATCAGGAGCGCTGGATGTCCGACGAGGTCCGCGTGATGGTCGGCACGATTGCGTTCGGCCTGGGCATTAACAAAGCCTCGGTGCGTTCAGTGATTCACCTCTCGCTGCCAAAATCAATTGAGCAGTATTACCAGGAAGCCGGCCGCGCCGGACGCGATGGCAAGCCGGCGGATTGTCTGCTGCTATGGCAAAAGCGCGACATCGGCCTGCTTACGTATTTCATTGACCAGATCAATGATCCGGCCGAGAAAGAACGCTCCTGGCAGCGGTATCACGAGGTGCGCAGGTTTGTCGAAGAGCGCACCTGCCGCCATCTGCAAATATGTTCCCATTTTGGAGAAACGCCGAAATGGACCCAATGTGGAGCTTGCGACATCTGCAGCGCCAGCCCAGCATGGCTGACCACAGCAACGTCGGATGTCAGGAGTAGGCGCAAACGCAGGGGTATCGATGTGGCCAAGCTGCCTGAGACAGGCGCTCCGGCTCATACCGCGTATGCCGGGGGCTCAGGGTTGATGGATGCACTTCGAGAGTGGCGCAGAGACGCAGCTCGCCAGCAGAACGTGCCTGCCTTCGTCATATTGCACGACAGCAATCTCGAGGAGCTGTGCCGGCGGCGCCCTTCAACACTGGATGACCTGCGCCGTGTGCCCGGATTTGGCCAGCGGCGAATCGAACTCTATGGAGAACCGTTGCTTAAGCTGCTGAGTCGGTTTCCAAAAACACGACCCGCCACGGAGTCCTGGGGAAAGAAACCGTCGAAGGCTGCCACTGAGACAGAGCGTCTGCTTGCACAAGGGCACTCATTGGAAAAGATAGCGGAAATTCGCGAAGTCACGTTGGGCACGGTGGTTGACTCGATCAGCCAAATGGTAGAGGCGGGACAGATTGAATTTCGAGAAGAGTGGGTAAGCAGGGAAAAGCTCGGACACATCCGCAAGGCCTATGCCAGATTGGGAGACGTACGCTTGAGGGAACTCAAGGACGCTCTGCCGGACAACGTCACATTTCACGATCTTCGGCTATGCCTCGCCTTTTTCCGCGCTCAAACGGATTGAAGGGTTGATGCCTTAGCGGCTGCCAAACTCATATGCGACTCCGAAACCCATACGCAAATAATCGGCTCCGTCTGGAGCTCCCCCGCCGTGCAATCTGTAATAGTCCACCTGCAGCAGGCGCAGGGAAATATGCTCGGTCAAAATCATGTCTAAGCCACCGCCGGCGGCGATCGTAAGTGGGGTCACTCCCGCGGTGTGGGAGACTCCGAACAATCCGCGCACAAAAGGTTGGAAGCGGTTGATCTGCGCACCGAATCGAGGCCCCACGAGGACTGACTTCATCGAGCCATGAGGACCGCCGTAGTAATCGCCCGCTTCGATGTCTGCCCGGAGCAGTGGAATGATTGGAGCAGAAAATGATGCCGTCCATCCATTCAGAGTTTTTGCATTTACATAGGTCTCGTCCGTGAGCACGTGGCTAAAAGTTCCAGCAACCTGGTATCTCCCGCCGGAAACGAAGCTTCGGCCTGCAGGCGTTTGGCAGCAAGCGAATGCCGAAAACACAAATAAAATAGTTACACCCTGAATGAGTCTTCCAATCTTCAAATTGGCCGTCCTTTCCGGGCCAGAGTCTCTCAAATGATGCGATGTGTTAGACGGCTGGAGTGATGCCCCGCCAACGAGAGTTGTTCATGATTGAGCCCCTGAATGAACCTGCCTGAAGCACTAGCGCGTTACTCAACCCAACGTGGACTCACGTTGGCGGACCTCAGCGCCAAGTCTCCGGTGCTCTTGATTTTTTTGCGCCACTTCGGCTGACCCTATTGCGCAGCCGCGGTCTCCGACATCATGAAAAAACGTCCGGAGATCGCAGCCTTAGGGACGCAGGTCGCGTTCGTGCATATGGGAAGGGAAGACGTCGCGGCGCAATTTTTCGCCAAGTTTGGCGCCGAACAGGAGCATCGCGTCAGCGACCCGCGGCGTGAACTGTACGCAGCGTTTTCACTGCGCAGTGGAACCTTCAATCAGTTATTCGGCCTGCAAGTGTGGAAGCGGGAAATTCGCGACCGCATGTACCTCACCTATGGCATCGGCAAGGTGGTTGGCAGCATCTCCCAGCTTCCCGGTGCATTCCTGATCCATCACAGCCAGGTTGTGAAGGCATTCCGGCACGATAGCGTGGCGGACGAAGTGGACTACGTGGCGATGGCGAAATAGTCACAGCTCGGAACACTGCGACTGAGAATTCTGAGCAAAAGCTGACTCGCGCTGCGAGTCAGCCATAGTAGAACGATCGTTTGTTTTCGGTGGGGCGCCTGACAGCTCTAGCTCACGCTTTGCAAAACATGCTCACGCTCTTCGGCGTCCTGTCGTACATCGGCTTCATCCTGGGGGAGTGCCACGGCGAGAACATCCTCGATGATGTTCGCGTAGTGAATCTCAACGCCGTCCTGCTGGTCGGGCGTGAGATCTTCCTCCACGTTCTGCCGGTTTTCTGCAGGTAAAATCACGTGACGCACGCCGGCACGCTTAGCGGCAAGAAACTTTTCTTTAATGCCTCCAACCGGCAGCACGTTACCGCTCAGCGTGATCTCGCCTGTCATAGCGGTCAGCGGCCGCACCAACTTGCCGGTAAGCAGCGAAACCAAAGCTGTAGCCATGGTCACACCCGCCGACGGACCGTCTTTGGGCACCGCTCCTGCAGGAACGTGAATGTGGATGTCGGTTTCCTTGAGGAACTCCTCATCCAAACCAAGTTGCTTGGCGTTGGAGCGGACCCAGGTCAAAGCGGCTTGCATCGACTCCTGCATCACCTGGCCAAGTTGGCCGGTCATGCTGAAGTTGCCTTTGCCCTTCATCTTGTTGGCTTCGATGAAGAGTATGTCTCCACCGGCAGGGGTCCACGCCAGTCCCACCGCTACGCCTGGCCGCTTCGTGCGCTCTGCGATTTCGGTATCGACGCGCACCTTGATACCGCCGAGGAATTCCTGGACGATCTCGCGCGTAAGAACCAGCTTCTCGGTGCTGCCTTCTGCGATGCGCCGGGCCTGCTTTCGGCACATTGTGCCAATGTTGCGCTCCAGGTTGCGCACGCCTGCCTCGCGCGTGTAGTGCCGGATGATGTAGCGAACCACGTCTTCCGGAAATTCAATCTGCTCGGCCTTGATGCCGTTTTCCTCGATCTGACGCGGGATCAAGTAGCGATAGGCGATGTGCACTTTCTCGTCTTCTATATATCCCTGCAGCTCGATGATCTCCATGCGGTCGCGCAGCGGTTCCGGAATGGGATCGAGCATGTTGGCAGTACAGATGAACAGCACCTTGGACAAATCGAAGGGCACGTCGAGATAGTTGTCACGAAAGGTGAAGTTCTGCTCGGGATCGAGCACTTCCAATAGCGCCGATGCCGGATCGCCGCGGAAATCGCGGCCAAGCTTGTCCACTTCGTCCATCATGAAGACTGGATCGTTGGTCTCCACGCGTCTCAGGTTCTGAATGATCTGGCCCGGTAAGGCCCCAATGTAGGTGCGCCGGTGACCACGAAGCTCGGCCTCATCATGCATTCCGCCGAGAGAGATGCGCGCGAACTTGCGAGCGAGCGCACGTGCGATGCTGCGTCCGAGCGAGGTTTTTCCCACTCCGGGAGGGCCGACAAAGCAGAGAATCGGTCCTTTCATTCCCGGCTTGAGCCGCCTGACGGACAAATAATCGAGAATGCGATCTTTTACTTTCTGAAGATCATAGTGATCTTCGTCGAGAATCTCTTTCGCTCTCGCGATATCGACATCGGTGCCCGACGACTTGCCCCAGGGGAGCACGGCAAGCCATTCGATATAGCTACGGGTCACGGAATAATCGGCAGCCATGGGAGACATGCGGCCGAGGCGCGTCAGCTCTTTGAGAGCTTCTTTCTTCACGTCCTCAGGCATGCCCGCGGCTTCGATCTTCTTCCGCAGCTCTTCCGTGTCACGCTGGGTCTCGTCCTGCTCGCCCAGCTCTTTCTGAATGGCTTTCATCTGCTCGCGCAGGTAGTACTCGCGCTGCGACTGCTGCACCTGATCCTGGACTTCGGTTTGAATCTTATTGCGAAGCTGTTGGACCTCGAGTTCCTTCGCCAGATGCTTATTGATCTTTTGCAGCCGCGACTTCACGTCAGTGATCTCGAGCATCTCCTGTTTGTCGGTCGTAGATAAGGACGGCAGGGACGAAGCAATGAAGTCCACCAGGCGTCCGGGCTCTTCAATGTTGATTGCCACCGTCTGCAGTTCATCGGAGAGCGTCGGTGAGCCGGTCACGATTTGCTGGAACAGCGTAAGCACATTGCGCTGCAGCGCTTCGATCTCCGGGCCGCTGGCCTCGGTCTTCGGCTCAGGAATCTTCTCGACCGTTGCCTTCATGAAAGGCGTGAGTTGCTGGTAGTCGCGCACATGCACCCGCTCGACGCCTTCGGTAAAGACAAACAGGCTCTGGTTCGGCATCTTGACTACTTTGTGTACGGTAGCGAGTGTCCCGATGCTGTAAAGATCCGTAGGCTGCGGCGTGTCAACGCGCGCTTCGCGCTGAGCAACAACAACGATGGACTTCTCCTCGCCCATCTGATTGATGAGCTGTACCGAGCTCTCTCGGCCCACCGTGAGCGGAAGCACCGCATGTGGGAAGAGAACCGTGTCGCGTACGGGAAGAATTGGTAGGCTGCGCTCGGCGTCCGCTTGCGCTTGCGATTCTTTGGCCGCCTCAGAGAGGCCTTGATTCTTGCGTGTTTCTGCCATTTTTTAATGCCTTTATGAACTTGATAATAGATGACTCAACCCTGGCAAAGGATTCTGCCGACACTCCAGGCCAGCTGCGAAGGCGCAGGAATTGTACTCTACCGCGACATGATGGTGAGGAACGGCTACAACAAAAGCGTCACGCCGATTACGCGGATTCTGCGGATTCACGCTGATGAATTCTAGATTTTGTTGGGTCTCGAAGTCACCAGGTGTATGTTGGCGCAATGCGAGACGAGCACCTGAAACATGCCGAGCTGACCGAGAAACTTATTGCGATTTATTTCGAGATATATAACGAACTGGGGTACGGCTTCTTGGAGTGCATTTACGAAAAGGCTTTCACTCTGCTTCTAGAGGAACGCAAGATCCCGTTTAGCCGTCAATCCACATTCGATGTCAGCTTTCGAGGTACCGTTCTCGGTGAGTTTCGAGCGGACCTGATTGTGGACGGCGCCGTCATTGTCGAGCTAAAGGCAGCGCAAAAGATCGATCTCGCACACGAAAAACAGGTTCTAAATTAT
>JAFAUE010000124.1 GCA_019243475.1 Acidobacteriota bacterium
GTTGAGTGCCTCTTGCACGCGAGTCGGCTCTTCGCCGGTGACGCGTCCAGGAACTGCAGAATTGGGCGATCCACCCGCCGGATTGCTCTGTTCCTGAGTTGCACTAGCCGAGTTTTGATTAGCACTTTGCGCCGCCGAAGTTGTCAAGCTCTGTGACGAAGAGCTGGTTGATTGATCCCGCTGCGCCAAAGTGAACACGGACATCAGCAAAGCAGCGGAGAGTACCGCAAGAAGTCGCTTCATTGAAGGCCTCCATTTAAGAGGAATGGATGCCGCGCAAAGAACGCGATTTGTTTGCCTGAGGGAGAAACCAGAGCTGCGGAGGGTAGTGGCAGCCCGTTCCACCACCATGGTGGTGCGACATGCCAGGAGGGCTGACCACTGGCTTACGCACGCGATCTACAGGAGTACGCTCCCAAGCAACCAAGGGAACGGCTGTGCCCCCTGTGAACGCCCTGTCAGAAGAAATTCCCTGCAGATTCCCTGCGAATTCCCTGCCTCATCCGGAAAATCGTGGAATTCGGGCAGAAACTTGTAACATCCGCGTTGAAAAAATTTCTGCGGGAATTTTTTCCCTGCGAAATTCCCTGCCCAGGGAATTTGCCGACTTCTTGGCGCCTGAGTGCGCGGCTCATGAACTGGCCCGCTCGACCACCACAGCGGTACCGTAGGCGAGGACTTCAGTGACGCCCTGCATGACTTCTGTCGCGTCATAACGCGCACCGACTACCGCATTGGCGCCCAGTTCGGCGGCGTGCTGCAACATAAGGTCAAAGGCCTCGCCGCGGGTCTTCTCGCACAGGTTCGTCAGCAAGGTGATGTTGCCGCCGACCAGCGTCTGCAGTCCTGCTCCGATCGTTCCGAAAATGGAGCGCGAACGCACGACGATCCCGCGCACCACGCCCAAACTGCGAACAATGCGGTAGCCCGGAATATCGAATGACGTGGAAACCATGTGGTGTGCAGCAACTCCGGCAGAAGGTGTCATACCGGCATTATCCCTACGCGCAGCGCGTCCCCGACAGAGTGGAACTGAGAAAGGCAACGTCAACCTGCAGACTTCACTAGCCGTTTGGCTGATGTGCTGCCGCCGAGAAACCGTGAACATTGGTGCATGAGGTGATGAAGTCGTGGGAAATACAGCACAGGCTCTTTGGGACACTCTTGCGGATGAGTTTTCGGCCGTCGCAGAAGCAACCGGCAAATTCGTAGTTTCTGTTCATGGCGGCCACCGCGTTGGCGCAAGCGGAATTATTTGGCGGCCGGATCTGGTCGTCACGACGAGTCATACGCTGCGGCGGACAGATGCTCTCGAAGTTAGCTTTCATGACAAGTCAACCGCCAGTGCGAAGTTCATCGGCCGCGATGCCGGCACCGATGTCGCTGTGCTGCGTCTGAGCAGGCCGGGTTCTTCCGCTCCCGACAAGCTGACCGATTCCGGCAAACTGCGCGTAGGACAGCTTGTTCTGTCGGTGGGACGGTCGCGCATGAAGGATTTGTCTGCATCTGCAGGAATAATCGCCCGTGTCGGCGATGGCTGGGAAACATGGCGCGGGGGACGCATCGACAGCCTGGTGCGTCCTGACATAACGCTCTATCCCGGACTCTCGGGCAGCGCACTCGTAAATTCACGTGGACAGCTCCTGGGAATGAATACGGCCGCCCTCGCGCGAGCGGCCACAATCACAATTCCGAGCGCCACGATTGAGCGAGTGGTTACCGAGATCGTGGAACATGGCGGCGTCTTCCGTCCATACTTGGGACTAGCCATGCAGCCAGTTGCTTTGCCGGAAGATCAGGCTCGCGATCTCAACGCCGGCAGCCAGGCAGCCCTCATGGTCATGCAAGTGGAACCGGGCTCCCCAAGCGCGGATGCTGGACTTTTGCTTGGCGATCTGGTGCTGTCTTTCAACTCAGAGCCGGTCGCCGGAATCGATGACGTACAGCAGCGGTTGCGGCGGGCCAAACGCGGCGACTCTGTCGAAGTTGGATACGCTCGCGCCGGGCAACATATGACGGCCAAGGTGAAATTGGCGGAACGTCCTGGTCGTTAGCACATCTAAACGACACCATGCCGGGTGCAATTGCAATGCGGTCTTCTCCTCCATCGAGAATCGAGCGCAATGTGTTTGCGATGGCGATTTCGGCTGGTTCGTCTGAACTGCATCGACGAGTCGAGCGTTTGGCTCAGCGAGCTGGAGGCGCCATTGCTGTCCCCGGCGAGCGGTCTGATGTGCTGCTGCTCGGGCTGGACGATTCCACTCCGCTTCCTCATGCAGCCGGATCTGATGCAGGAAGGCCGGCGATCCAAAACGTTTGCATCATCTGGTGCGGCGACGCTCTATCCGCCCCTGCCATCGGACAGCTTGTGCGCTCGGGTTACGGCGGCGTCCTCTCAATCGAAATAGAAACCGCGAAGCTTCAGGCCGCGCTGCATGCCATTCGCGCAGGCGTGCAAGTAATCGATCCTCGCCTTGTGCAGAAAGGCGAGGGCCTCGGCCGCTCTGCTGGAGACGAAGCGCTCACAGAGCGAGAGCAGGAAGTGTTCGGCATGATGGGCAGGGGACTCTCCAACAAAGAGATCGCAGCGCTACTCTCCATCTCCACGCACACCGTGAAGTTTCATATCAGTTCCATTCTGGGCAAGCTTGGCGCCGCGTCCCGCACAGAGGCAGTAAGCGTGGGCGTCAAGACGGGACGGCTCACGATTTAACAGCGGCGTTACTTCCAGGCTGTTGAGCGAGAGCGCAGACAGAGCTGCACCTGGAACGGTGCACCTAATTCTCCGCGCTCATACAGAACCGTCCCATCTCACCCGCATCCAAGTATGTTTGCCGTGAGGAACTTTGGATGCCTGCGGAGCTGGTGATCTCGCCTCCGAAGAGCGAGCCTGCGCAAAAACGAAAGACTTCCACGTTTGTCGGCGATCCCCTCTGGTACAAGGACGCCATCATCTATGAAGTCCACGTGCGCTCCTTCTACGACTCGGTGGACGATGGCATGGGGGACTTTCCCGGCCTTACCCAGAAGCTCGACTACATCCAGGACCTCGGCGTAACCGCCATTTGGGTACTTCCCTTCTGTCCATCGCCATGGAAGGACGATGGCTACGACATCGCGGATTACACCAATGTTCACCCGGCATATGGGACGCTCCGCGACTTTGAGAACTTCCTGCGCGAAGCCCATCGACGTGGCCTGCGGGTCATTACCGAACTGGTCCTGAACCATACTTCCGACCAGCACCAGTGGTTTCAGCGCTCGCGTCGCGCGAAGCCCGGCTCGCATTGGCGCAACTTCTACGTCTGGAGTGACACGCCAGAAAAGTACAAAGAAGCGCGAATCATCTTTAAAGACTTCGAGCCGTCCAATTGGACCTACGATCCGGTCGCGAAGTCCTATTACTGGCATCGCTTCTTCGCGCATCAGCCGGACCTCAACTTTGATTACTCACCGGTGCGCAAGGCCATGCTGCAGGTTCTAGACTTCTGGCTCGATCTTGGAGTCGATGGGCTGAGACTGGACGCGGTGCCGTATCTGTTCGAGCGCGAGGGCACCAACTGCGAGAACCTGCCGGAGACTCATGCTTTTCTCAAAGACTTGCGGCAGCACGTTGAAGAAAAATACAAAGACCGGATGATTCTGGCCGAGGCCAACCAATGGCCCGAGGACGCCATTGCGTATTTCGGCAGCGGCGACGAGTGCCAGATGGCCTTCCACTTCCCGCTCATGCCGCGCATGTTCATGGCGTTGCGCATGGAGGACCGTTATCCGATTACCGACATCCTGCAGCTGACGCCGCCAATCCCGGAGAACTGCCAGTGGGCGCTCTTCTTGCGGAATCATGATGAACTCACGCTGGAGATGGTCACAGACGAAGAGCGCGACTACATGTACCGAATGTACGCGGAAGATCGCCCCATGCGTATCAATTTGGGAATCCGCCGCCGCCTTGCTCCCCTTTTGGGAAATGACAGACGCAAGATCGAGCTCATGAACGGCTTATTGCTCTCGCTGCCGGGTACTCCCGTCATCTATTACGGCGACGAGATCGGAATGGGCGACAACTTTTATCTTGGCGATCGCAACGGTGTGCGCACGCCTATGCAGTGGAGCGGCGACCGCAACGCGGGATTCTCGCGCGCCAACCCGCAGAAGTTGTATCTGCCGGTGATCATCGATCCCGACTATCAGTATGAAGCGCTGAACGTGGAGGCTCAGCACAACAATACCAATTCTCTGCTGTGGTGGATGCGCCGGGTGCTCGCTCAGAGGAAGCGGTCAAAGGCGTTTGGACGAGGCACGCTTGAATTCCTGAATCCGGAAAATCGACGCGTGATCGCGTTCATCCGCCACTATCAGGACGAGCGAATTCTGGTGGTTGCAAACCTCTCTCGCTTTATTCAGCCAGTCGAGCTTGATCTGCGCAATTTTGCCGGAGCCAAGCTGGTGGAGATGTTTGGCGGCGCCGAGTTTCCCTCTGTTACCGAGCGGCCCTACCTGCTGACGCTCGGCCCGCATGCGTTTTACTGGTTCTTGCTTCAGCCCGCTGAGGCTACAGCTGAAAGCACCGGCACGCGCGTTGGGGAACAGAAGGACCGTCCCATTGTGGTTTCATCCTGGGACGACGTCTTCAGCGAAGAGGTTCGCGCGGCCATCGCCAGACTGATGCCGTCATTCCTGCGTTCGCGTCCATGGTTCCTCAGTCGCGGCCGCCGCATTCGCACCACGGAAGTGGCTGACGTGATCCGCCTGCCGGAAACCAATTCTTACGTGCTGCTGATCCGAGTCGAGTTTGACGAAGGCGAGCCTGAGGTCTACCAACTGCCGCTCTCCGTTGCCCGAGGCGCGGAATTGGACCAGGTGCTCAGCAATTTGCCGGACTTTATCCTCGCCCATCTGCAGTCCAGAGACGATCATCGCGGCCTGCTTTACAGTGCATTCCGCGACCGGCAATTCCCCGATGGACTGCTGGGCTCAATTTCTCGGCGACGGCGTATTCGCACCGAGCGCGGCGAGCTTTCGGGCTCGCATACTCGGTCCTTCCGCATGATCATGGGTCCGGGTCGCCCTAACCTCGAAAGCTCCGTGCCGCGGCCATCTCCCCAGAATAATACCGGTATCTTTTTCGGCGATCGCTTCATGATGAAGGTTTATCGCAAGCTGGAACCTGGTCCCAATCCGGAACAGGAGATGCTGCAATGGCTCACCGCCGAAGGATTCGCAAATGCTCCGCGGCTGGCAGGCCAGATCGATTACCGCAACAGCCTGGGCGAAGAAGTAACAACCGCGATTCTTGAGTCATATGTACCCCACCAGGCGAACGGCTGGGACTACACGCTCGACAACCTGAGCCTGTTCCTCGAACGCGCCATGAGTTCGCAGGACGATCCTCGCCTGACACAGGTGAAGCGAGGGCGTCCGCTGGAGCTGGAAAGTGAACAAACCCCGCCGGTCGTGTGCGAACTGGTCGGCTCGTTCGACGACATGGCCCGTTTACTCGGACAGCGCTCCGGTGAAATGCACGTCGCCTTGTCTCGCAATGTGGAAGACCCTTCCTTCGCTCCGGAGTCTTTCACAGACTTTTACCGGCAGGGTCTTTACCACGGCATGCTTGGCCATGCGACGCGCTGCTTCGCGTATCTGCGCAGCAAGCTGTCACACATGGAAGATGAGACTCGCGCCCAAGCCGAGCAATTGTTGGCACGCGAACAGGAGCTGCGCGCCCGCCTCAAACCTCTCCGTGACACTCGGATTCCGACAATCCGAACGCGCATCCATGGCGATTTCCACCTGGGACAGGTGCTGTTTACCGGCAAGGATTTCGTCTTTATAGACTTCGAGGGCGATCCTCGACGGTCGATCGGCGAGAGGCGCATTAAATATTCGCCCCTACGCGACGTCGCCGGCATGCTGCGCTCGTTTCATTACGCTGCCCACGCTGCGCTCTATGGAAAGGTGCCGGGCATCGTTCCGCAGAAGGAATCGTCAGCGCAGCTTCACGTCTGGGCGGGATTCTGGTATCGCTGGGTGGGCGCGGCGTTCCTGCATGGCTATCTCAGCGCACCCGGCATCTCCTCCCTGCTGAACATCCATGGCGACCAGCTTCGGGTTTTGCTCGATGCCTATCTGCTCGAGCGCGGCATGATTGAAGTCCTCTCTGACCTGCAGAACCGGCCGGAGTGGGCAAAAATCCCGATCGTAGGCATACTGGAGATTCTCGGACCGGAGCCGTGAGCTTTCCCAGATCGAGTGGAATTCTGCTGCATCCGACTTCCCTGCCCAGCGCCTGCGGCATAGGCGACTTCGGCCCCGCTGCGTACACCTTTGCCGATTTCCTGGCCGACTCCGGCCAATCAATTTGGCAGATGCTTCCCCTTGGTCCTACCGGTTACGGCGATTCTCCCTATCAGTGCTTTTCCGCGTTTGCCGGCAATCCCATGCTGATTAGCCTGGTTCGCTTGTGCGATGAGGGTCTTTTGCATGCCGGCGATCTGCATGATTTGCCGCGTTTCTCTCCGGATGAGATCGAGTATGAACGTGTGAACCAATTCAAAGGGGAGAAGCTAAGCCAGGCTTTTGACGCGTTTCAAAGTTCTTCCGATGCGGCTCACCAGAACCGTTTCGAGGCGTTTCGCGAGGCGGAGCGCGCTTGGCTCTTCGATTACGCTCTTTTCCGCGCGCTGAAAGAACGCTTTGGCGAGGTCGCATGGCCAAAATGGGAACGCCGGTTTGCGCTGCGCGAGCCTGCAGCGCTGGAGCAGGCGCGCCGCCATCTGGCCGGAAGAATCGCTGAACAGGAATTTCTCCAGTTTCTGTTCTTCACACAATTCGAAGAACTCAAGAGCTATTGCCGCGAAAAGAAAATCCGGATCATGGGCGATCTGCCGATCTATGTCGCGCATGACAGCGCCGATGTCTGGGCGCATCCGGAGTACTTCCAACTCGACGAGCGTGGCGAAGCGAAACTCGTAGCCGGCGTGCCGCCTGACTACTTCAGCGCTACCGGCCAATTGTGGGGAAATCCGATTTATCGCTGGGACCGCATGGCCGCGAACGGTTACACATGGTGGATCGAGCGTTTCCGTGCCGCGTTCCGCATGTTCGACATGCTGCGCGTCGATCACTTCCGCGGCTTCCAGGCATATTGGGAGGTGCCGGGCGGCGAGCCAACGGCCCAGAATGGGAAATGGGTAAAAGGACCCGGTGCGGAGCTATTTGCAGCCGTCGAAGCTAAGTTGGGCCGTCTGCCCATCGTCGCCGAGAATTTGGGGGTGATCACTACGGAAGTCGAAGGCATCCGTGAACGCTTCGGCTTTCCCGGAATGGCCATCCTGCAGTTCGCTTTTGGGAACGACCCTCAAGGACCGAGCTTCCGCCCGCACAATTATCCCCGCAACATCGTTGCTTATACCGGCACGCACGACAACGACACGGTCATAGGCTGGTGGACCTCGAAGCCCGGCGAAGCCAGTATCCGCAGCGAAGAAGATATCCGCAAGGAACACGAATTCACGCGCGAGTATCTTGGCCTTGAGGGTGACGACATCCAC
The DNA here is from genome assembly GCA_019243475.1 of Acidobacteriota bacterium. GTDB lineage: Bacteria > Acidobacteriota > Terriglobia > Terriglobales > Acidobacteriaceae > Gp1-AA112. The sequence continues at coordinate 7,554 of JAFAUE010000124.1, forward strand.
TGGGTCTTCATCCGCACCTTGATGGCATCGGTGGCGGACACGGTGATCTTCCCGCTTCAGGACATTCTGGGCGCCGGCAGTGAAGCGCGAATGAACATTCCCGGTACGGCAACCGGCAACTGGCGCTGGCGCGTGCGCGAGAAAGCTGTTGGGCCCGAGGTGGCGGGACGCCTCAAGGATATGGCGCGCGTCTATGACCGAATGCCGGCGGTACAGGCGCGCTCTTAGTCCTAGCTAGAACCCATAGATCGGCCCGGTACCCAAAGGCGTGGTCTGCCCTTCAATTCCGAAGAAAATGGTTTTTCCGAAAAAGAAGGGCAGGCCAAAGTCAAAGCTGTTTGGACTCGGGCCGCCTACGTCGTTGAATGCGGTATTGCCGGAGTTGAACAACGTTTGCGCACTTTGAATCGAGAAGGAAACGGCGCGCGGGCTGCCGACAATCGTTCCCGTACTCGAGTTCTCGGCAAACAGGTTTACGTTTATGGTCTGAGCAGTTGCTGGACAGTAAAAGCCCTGCAGACCTCCGCTGCTCGAGCAGTCCGGAATCGGGAATCCTGAGTTGACCAGGGTCTGCGAATCCAGAAAGAAGAGCCCGTTGGAGCCGCTGTCGATGAAGCTCGATCCGTGTCCGAGGGTGTTCGGCGGGTTGAAGTCGTTGTACGTTACGTTATTGAACTGTGCCCCAAAGTTGCCGGTGCTGACGTCCGGCTGCAGGGCCGTGGCACTTCCGATGGCATTGTTCGACTGCGTTCCGATCCCAAAAATGAGCAGGCCGTTCTGAACGGACTGCTGGCCGCTTGCCGAGATTGCAGGCAGCTGCAGCACCACGCCATTGTTATCCTGAGGAAACATCCAAACCGGATTCTGCAATTGCGCAGTTGTCGGCTCTGCGATGACATTGCAGGTGGCCCCGCTGCATCCGATGTACATTCCGCTGTTGCCCGAGCCAGAGAGGGCGCATCCTCCGCCGCAGTCCTGGCGAAAGAGTCCGAGTCCCAAAATAGCATTAGCTCCCAAGTCTTTGGCCGTGACAATCTGTCCCGTTTGCGTCGCAGGACATCCCGCATTGGCAGCCGCTGCGGGAGGGGCGGCGCCACTGGTTAATTGGATGGGGACGTTCTTTGCCACTTCACCGCCGATGTGGATGTCCACACCGGCCATGACCGGTCCCCAGATAAAGCTCATGTCGCCGAAGCTGACGCATTCGGAAACGGGATTGCCTGCGGATGTTTGCTGCTGGAGCGACGCCATCAGCGTGCTGTTCACGATCTCGGAGGCGACGCGCAGACCTTGCGAGCCGGTGTCCACCTGAACGTGATCAAGAGTCTGGCAGTTCGTCGTGCTTCCAGGAGCGCAGATCTGGACGCTGATAAAGGCGAGGTCTTCGTCTTCCTGATTTG
>JAFAUE010000131.1 GCA_019243475.1 Acidobacteriota bacterium
ATGAACTCGCCAACAACGTAGCCCAGCGGCTGGGAATCGACTCGGCGCTGCTGCGTCAGGAGCTGCGCCATGCGGCGACCAATCGCAGCGCGCAATTCAATCCGGGCACACAAGCGGAGGTCAGCGACGCGGAAAAAGTGATTGTTCGTCTGCTCGCGCCTGGAGCTCCTAACGAGCTGGACGAGCTGCGCGCACAGGTTTCGGACGTGCTACTGAACGAGTCGCTGACCGGTGGCCTCGCTGCCGCAAGCATCATCGACAGCTTGCTTTCGCCGCTCGCAGGTGGAGCTACGCCTGAGTCGGATCAGCGCCTGCTCGCGTCGATCCTCATGCAGGAAACGGAAGAGTTGAGTTTTGAACTGGTGGAATCTGCCATTGAAGCATTGCGCCGGCGGAAGCTTGAAGGACGCAAGCGCGCACTGAACGCCAACATCGCGGAAGCCGAGCGCAAGAACGATGCGGCGGCTCTGTCTGCCTTGTTGGCGGAGAAAGTCGCAATCGAGCGCGCGTTAAGAGCGTAAAAATCTGCCAGCGACCAGCTCCCAGCCAGTCGCTCTCGCGAAGATCAGCCGGTAGCTGGCAGCTGCCTCACTTCCTCACTTCAAAAAACTGATTAAACGGATTGTCGATCGCCAGTTTCTGGAACTTACTAAAACCGGCGAGCTGCGCAACGCGGCGTACATTGCCTTCGCCCATTCCTGCGCCGTAGCCGGCTCCGCCATACGCCAGGGAGCACGTCATGCATTGCAGTGTGCTGACGGAATAAAACAACTTGCCCAGCGGATTGATGTTGTCCTGCACGTTGTCGCGCATGTTGGGCTCGATGCAGAACCAAGTGCCGTCCGGCTTCAGCGCGCCATGGATCGACCGCGCGCAGGTCTCGGGTGAGACCATATCGTGCAGACAGTCGCAGGTCATGATCAGATCGAAGTCTCCGCTCTGCGGTAGTAAATTCGCCGAGCGCTCCTCGAAGTGCAGACGTCCGGCCAGTCCCTGCTGCTTGGCCAGTTCATTGCCATAAGCGATGTTCGGACCGTAGTTGTCGTACCCCACGTACTTCGAGTTGGGATACGCCTTAGCAAGATTCACTAGCGCCTTGCCTCGTCCGCAACCGACGTCGGCGACCTTCGCGCCATTGCGCAGCTTCTCGTGGACTGTCGGCATCGCCGGGATCCAGGCATTCGCAAGAAAGTTGTTGTAGCCGGTCTCGAACAGGCGCTCGGTGCCTTCGAAGGTGTCATGCGTGTAGTCGCTATAAGGCACGCCGCCGCCATGCTGGAAGCGCTCGATCATCTTCGGAATGATGTTGTAGTGGTCGGGAATCATCTGCGCGAGCCCCATGAGGAATACCGGGCTGCCGTCCTGCGCCAGCACTAATGCATGCTCGGGCGAGAGCCGCGCGCGCATCGTGTCCGGATCGTAAATGAGATATTCACCGGCAATCATCGCTTTCATCCACTCGCGAATGTAGCGCTCGGTAAGACCCGTCTTCTGCGCGAGTTCTTCCGATGTGACGGGCTTGCCGTCGGCCATGGCCTTGAAAATTCCCAGGCGGTCGCCAATGTAAATGAGCGGCGTATTCATCGCCGCAGCAAGATCGCCCACAACCTTGAACGCAAATTGCAGTGCCTGATTTAGATCCGGGGACGTGGTAGTCGGTAGAGGTGCAGTTGCCATGAATTCCTCCTGGAGGGCAGGTAGAGAAGGGTACTCCAGCCAACTGCGGGCAAACAAGCGAGGGGTTCAGTTTACGGGGACAGGCAATGGGTGAGCGCCCACCCAAGCAGACACTCCCGCAAGTGGCCCCGTCATGCACACCTGGCGGTGCCACCTCAGCGCGTCGAAACTCAGGAACGTACTCTTAACGATTCCTTTGTGGCTCCTCGCTCCAGGGTCACAAGCTTGGCCGCTCTAGAAAGATCTCCTCCCTCTACGACGATGTCGGAGCTCTCCTCTCCTTCTACCTGCAGGAATACTTGAGAGCTGCGAAGCAAGCGCGTGGCGCTCAGCAGCACATGCTTGGCGGCGATGAAGCGCAGAGTAGATTCTGCGGTTTCCGTTCCCTGCACGTGGAGCCCATTTAGTGCCGCGTCTTCCACGTGATCGAAGACAAGCGCCGGCCTGCTGTCTGTGGCGGCGAGCTCAAATCGCACATTGTTCAGCGTGAGCCCGCGAACGTTCCGCGCAAACAGCGCATAGCTGGGCAAGACGCCGGTCTCGTAATATTCGCCCACAATCTTCGGCACGTCTCGCACCGCACCTTGATCGCGAGTTCCGCCTCCGGGAAAGGTAATGTGGACGTCACTCAGGCGAATGTTCTCGATCAACCCCTCGACGCCATTGAAGGCGATGCACGAACGCAATTCGCCCGGATTGTAGCGGCTGGTAAACGGCACGTCTTCAAACTCCACCGGCTCAACTACTGTCGCCTGAATTCCCGAAAAGGAAATATTGCGCAATACGCCCGGCGGGCCTGTCGCTTCCCGCGGCTCGGACGGATTCGGATTGTTCATCGCTTGCGGCCGCCTTGGACCCAGACCTATCGAAATCGGGCCGGTGACATCTTTCATCACCAGATTGGAAAATGAGATGTTTTCAAAGCGTGAACCTGGGCCGCATCGCATTTTGATGGGACATCCGAAGGTCTGATGGATCAGACAATTAGAAACCGTGATGTTCTCCGCCTCGCCTCCGCCAAAGCGAAATACCGACCAGCGCGTGCTGAACGTGCAATTGCTGATGGTGACAAACTTGCAGCTTCCGAACAGCGCGCAAGCGTCGTCCTGCGACTCAACATCGCAGTCGCTGACGTGAACGTATTGGCAGCTTATGAAATGGAAGCCGTCGTTGTTATGGTTTACGCGGTTGTAAATGTGGATGCGATGCAGTTGCACATAGCTCGATTGAATGATGCGAATCGAGTGATAGGCGCTCTGTGTGAGAAATATGTCGCGAACCGTGACGTTGCGACATTGGTGGAACAGCAAATGGTAGGGACGGTCGTCGCCGCCGCGTCCGGAAGGCGGCGGCACGCCTCGACTGGGACTGCGAAACTGCGCGCCCTGTCCGTCGATTGTGCCTGGACCTTCAATCGTGACGTTTTCCGCCTTCACGGCAAAGATTAGTCCGACATTGCCATCGTTCAGCGTAGCGTCTCCCGAAACGGGAATGGCATCGGCGGCGTGGTATTGCTTCCCATCTTCGCTGCCCAACAACTTGCCTTGCGCCGCTACGCGCAGAGTCACATTGCTCCTCAGCTCTACCGTGCCGATGAGGAATGTGCCTGCGGGCACCAGCACCACCCCACCCAGGTCCCGGTTGCAGGCGTCAATAGCGGATTGCAGGGCGACGGTGTCGAGCGTTACTCCATCCCCCTTCGCGCCGAAATCGCGGATGTTGTAGATACGCGCGCCAAGGTCGTGCGCCGTCGAGACTGCTGGTTGACCGAACGACGGCATCGGGAGCAAAGCGCCCACAGATGCAACAGCCGTCCGGCCCATCAATTTCCTGCGCGAGAAAACTCCGCCTGATGCGTTCGCCATAGGATTCCTTTTCAGTTGTTGAAATGGAATTAGGAACAAACAGTCGGGTAGAAATAACGGCGGCGATTGGCGAAAGTCAAACGTTCGACGCTCGTGCGCAATAGCGAATGGATAAGAAGCAGGAATTCGTGGGTGGCCGCACTCAGCCTTCCAGCACTACAAAGGCCATAGCGCTCGTCTCGGTGTGCGTGAGGGAAAGCGAGACTCTGGTTACACCCATTTCTTTCGCCAATTCAGCCGCCTTTGCGTGGAGCAGCAGCGTGGGACGACCGCGAGGTTCGCGTCCGACTTCGACGCTCTTCCAGACCACTCCGTGCGCCCAGCCAGTGCCTAAGGCCTTCATCGCGGCTTCTTTCGCCGCAAATCGCGCTGCATAGCGTTCGACAGAATTTTTTTTGCTCTGGCAGTAACGGATCTCCTGTTCGGTGAACACGCGGCGGAGAAACTGCTCGCCAAAGCGCGCAATCGATTGCTCGATGCGGGCCACTTCGCATATGTCGATTCCGGTCCCGAGAATCATGATTGAGTGCCGTGCTCTTCTGACCTTTGAAAAACCGAAAGCTTGGGCCTAGCGAAACAAATGGGGCACGAACCGGCTCGTATTGTCCGTGATCGGAGTACTCGATTCGCGGATGCCCATGCCGGCGGATTCGCCGTCCACCACCCAGCTTCCCACAACCGCGTAGTTGCCGTCGAAATTCGGGACGCCGCCGAGCGCTTGATAAATGTATCCTTCTTTGCCGTACTCGCCCTCGGTTGCCACCGTTCCCGAATTGGTCGTGAGCGTGATGTTTGCTCCTTCGCGCGAGAGCTTCGGTTTGCGCGCGTACGTCGAGAGCCATCGTGGACTCGCGAAAAATGATTCCAGCAGGTTGGGATGCTCGGGATAAAGCTCCCATAAGATCGGCAGGATCGACTTGTTCGACAACACCATCTTCCAGATCGGCTCGATCCAATTCACTTTGTCATGAGTAAGCAACGCATGCTCGCCAAACTCGTCGGCGAGCATGTGCTCCCATGGGTACAGCTTGAAGATGCTCGAGATCGACCGCTCCTCGAGGTCGACAAACCGCTGCTTCGAACTGGACCAGCCAATGTCCGGGATGAGAATGCCTTCGGTGCGTAGACCGGCCTGATCTGCAGTATCGCGAAGATAGGCAGTCGTCATCCAGTCTTCGTCGTCGTCGAGGTTGGCGAAATAGAGTGGCTCGCTGAGATAACTCTTCAGCTCCTTCCATTTCGCGATCAGGCGCTCGTGAATGGAGTTGAACTGGTCCGCTTTGGGAAAGCAATCCTCAAGCCAGTACCACTGCACGACAGCGGCCTCGAGCAGCGAGGTAGGAGTGTCGGCGTTGTACTCGAGCAACTTCGGCGGAGTCTTCCCGTCATACGCGAAGTCAAAACGCCCGTAGATCGCCGGCGGCTCCTTTTCCCATGCTGAGATGATGACGGGAATGGCAGAAGCGGGAATCGACATCTCCTGAAAGCGATCTTTGTCGATCACATGCTGGACGGCTTTCAGGCACATTTCCTCGAGTTGGTTGGTCGCCGCCTCAAGTTCATCTACCTGAGCCGCCGTGAATTCGTAGTACGCGGACTCGTTCCAATATGGGCTGCTGTCATCGTCGGGGGAATGGAAGATCAGCCCCTGTTCTTCCACTTTCTGGCGCCAGTCAGGACGCGGAACGATGGTCTTGCGCTGCATTTAGGAGGCCCTGCCTCCGCTGCCGGCATGTCCGAAGCCGCCGCGGCTGGTACCGTCATGGCCGGCACCGCTGCCGGAGGATGAGCCGCTGTGTGCCTCGGTATAGGTGGCATATCTACCGCCCGCCCTGGGAAATTCGCTGCCTTGTGTCGCCACTGAGCCCGGCGCATAACTGCCGCGTCCACCGTAATACCAGTGATAGTGCCTGCCCACAGTCGAGGTGCAGGCTACATCGTTGACCGGCATGTTGTTCGAATCGAGACAATGGCGCTGGCCAGTCGCCGGATCCGCGCCCCAGTGATATCGCGAGGTGAAAGTCGGACTGCAGAACTCGTCCGGAGACACGACATTCCGATCGTCCACGCAGCGCTGCATCTCGTTCGAATGGCATCCCGTGAGAGACAACGCCAGGGCCGCGATAATTCCCAAATCGACTCTGGCGGACTTTTTCATTGTCTGCGCGCCAACATGCAGATCCCGTAAGCCAGCACTCCTGCAGCCATCACCAGGCTGCCAAAGAGCCATACGCTGACGCCAAAGATCTGCTCGTGTTCAGCGTAACTCCCCGCGAAAATCAGGAGCGCCGTTGGAACCACCCCCACTAACACCGTCCCTGCCAATCCGCCGGGAACACGGAAGGGCCGGGGAGTCTCCGGTTCTCGAATGCGCAAAATGACCAGCGCCATGAACTCAAGCACCAGGCTCGCACCCCACAGCAATACGTCCAGCGTAACCAGCCGGTCGAAGCCAATTCCCAGGCACGCGCCATATAAGACCGCGCACGCGACGATTGCCACCCAGGGCGCTCCAGTGCTGGGCTGCACGCGGGAAAAAACTCGTGGCAGAAGTCCATCGTGGGCCATAGCCAGCGGCAGCCGCGAGTAGCTCATCAGCAGGGAGTTGAATTGTCCGAACGAACTCACCATGCCGCCCGCAACGATGGCTAGCATCAGCCATTTTCCGGCGACCATTCCTCCCAGTGTCGCCCACGAGCCCGTAGTCCATTGCGAAGGCGGTACGCCGGTAAATGACATTCCTATTATGGGAAGCTCGTAGCCCACCGCCACCAGCGCAATGGTCCCGATGATGGCCAGCGGGTAGGTGCGCTGCGGATTCTCGACTTCACCGCCCACGTTCGCGGCGTTGTCGTATCCCATGTAGTTCCACATGCACACCAGCAGCGCAGCGAGAAGATTTGAACTGCGGATGCTCAAGTGGCCTGATGTCTCGCCTCCGGAACCATGATGCAGAAAAGCAGCTATGGTCAGGACTGCGAAGGGGGCCAGCATTACGAACAACATGACCAGCGAACCCTCGCCGATCGCCCGTCCGCCGGCAAGGTTCCATAGCAGGCAAAGCCCGATGACCGCCGCGCCAATCACTGGCCCATGCCAGCCTTTGTCCGCACCGGCAACGAGCCGCCCAAGATAGGCGACGAACAGAGTCGGATAGATTGCCAGGTCGAAGATGCTGGAAGCCAGAGACAGCCAAGCTTCCTGAAAGCCCCAAAAGGATCCCATCGCGCGGCGTACCCAAACGTAGTACCCACCCTCAGCCGGGAAGGCGCTGGCTAACTCGGCGACCATTAGTCCTGTGGGAAGCGCCCAGATCACGGGCGTGATGAGCACCAGAACTATGGCGCCAAAATATCCTGCTGACCCGACTGCCTCCTCCAGCCCATACGGTCCACCCGACGCCATGAAGTAAGTGGCGGCAATCAACGGCCAGAGGGTGATGCCTTTGGGTTGAGCGGATTGTGGCAGTCTCGGCATGACTGAAATCGCGGTAGGCAATTGGCGATTGGCAATAGGCGAACCCGCCTTATCGCGTATTGCTCATCGCTTATTTCTTATCGCTTCAGGACCGTTCCCACAAAAGTCACGGATTCTAACACCCTCACCTATCTCTCTGAAAATAAAAGTACGAAACACGAATCGTCACCCTCGTTTCCGGCATCTATACCACAGTTGACAATAACTGACTCAACTCTGATAATACGTTCGTTATAAATTCGGCATCTTAGGATTTTCAAGCACTTACAGAGGAACGCGCGCGACGAGTCAGCGCAAAGTTCAGGAGAAAGCAATGGCAAAGATTATTGGGATTGACCTTGGCACGACCAACTCGGTGGTCGCTGTGATGGAAGGCGGCGAGCCGAAGGTCATCGCCAACGAGGAAGGCGGACGAACCACACCGTCCGTGGTGGCGTTCACCAAATCGGGGGAGCGCCTGGTAGGACAGGTCGCAAAGCGGCAAGCGATCACTAATCCGGAGAACACGATTTATTCCATTAAGCGGTTCATGGGCCGTCGCTTTGACGAGGTCAGCGACGAGATGAAGATGGTGCCCTACAAGGTCGTCCGCCAGGGCGACCATGTCGCCGTGCTGGCACAAGGCAAGGAGTACACCCCTCCGCAGGTCTCGGCGATGATTCTGCAGAAGCTCAAGAAGGCTGCGGAAGATTATCTCGGCGGCGGAGTCACCGAAGCTGTGATCACGGTCCCTGCCTATTTCAACGACGCGCAGCGTCAGGCGACCAAGGACGCCGGCAAGATCGCGGGCCTCGATGTGAAGCGAATCGTCAACGAGCCCACGGCGGCAGCTCTGGCCTACGGTCTCGACAA
>JAFAUE010000335.1 GCA_019243475.1 Acidobacteriota bacterium
CATCGTGTTTCTGATGAAGGCTGTTCATCGCGAATACACTCGCATCGGCGAGGAGATCCTGTCTGATACACCACTGGAGCCGAACAAATTGACGCCCCCAATTGCGATCGTTCCAATTAAGGGGTGGAGCAGAGTTACGAAGAAAGCATTGCGCTTTGCCATGGAATTGTCGCCGGACGTTACTGCGGTTCAGGTTGAAGTGGCCGAGGGCGATTGCCAGGATGTTCAAGCCGGCTGGGAACGCTGGGTAGAGCAGCCCGCTCGTAACATCGGCCGACCGGCTCCGCGCCTGGAAATTATTTGTTCCGCATATCGACGAGTGCTTTCTCCATTGTTGGATTTGGTGCTTAAGCAAGCTCGAGCTCATCCCGATCGACAGATTGCAGTCGTCATCCCGGAAATCGTGCAGGATCGCTGGTACAACTATGCTCTTCACAATCAGCGGGCGGCGGCTTTGAAAGCAATGCTGTATTTTTTTGGGAACAGGCAAATCATGGTAGTCAATGTTCCCTGGTACTTGCGTGTGGAAGAGCACACCTCCCCTCGGAAATGGGCAGATGCGTCAGCATGAAATGTGCGACAAGCATGCGGCTAAGCTCTGCTTCACGATGACTGCGTGAGCGGTCGAGGCGGCATTGGTGCCGCTCCAACTTCCGCCCTCAAATCAAAAAGTAAACTTTAAGGCTAGCTGCCCAATACGTGGCGGTGCTGCCTTCAGGACTTTTCCGAATGTGGGGCTGTTGATGTTTCCATCCACTGAACCGTTCGGATAAAACTGCGCATGATTAAACGTATTAAACGTTTCAAACCTTAACTCAATGGTTTTTCCTTCGGAAATTCGGGTGAGCTTGCGAAGCACCATGTCAAAATTGTCCATTCCCGGTCCATAAAACATGCGCCGCTTGCAATTGCCTTGTGTGCCGAACGCATTGGGGGCAAAGAGGCTCGTGTTGAAATAGGGCAGTCCATTGCGCGGATTGTGGTTTAACTGGAGATCGCCTGATGCGCAGTTAGGCATATCGAGGCTCACAGAATTGACGCCGTTATTCTGAACCTGAACTAAATAGTTATCGCCAAAGCTGGCGAAGGTGACCGGCAGACCACTCGCAAATCGCGTTACGCCGGAGATTGCCCATCCGTTGGTCCACCGACTGTCTCCCAAGAACTTCGAGAAGGGCAGTTCGTAGCTGTAACTCACTACAAAATTGTGTTTGATGTCGAACGCGGAGATCCCATCCAGACGGTGATAGTCAAAGGGATCGACTTGTTCTTGCATGCTTGACGTTTGGTCGATGGATTTGCTGTAGGTATAGCTCGCAAGCCAAGTCAGCGCTCCAGTCTTTCGTTGAAGCGTGAGCTCAAGCCCGTGATATCGCGAGTTCCCTATGTTTTCGTAATAGGCATCGGTTCCGATCGTGTTCGGAAAAGGAGCACGGGTGCCATTTACAACTGTTCCGTCGCTTCTTGTGTACACGCCGTTTTCGCCGAACGGGCCACAAGTTGGTGTTCCTGGAGCCACATCTTCGGGTTTGCTGAGGCTCAGGCAGAGAGCCGGAATCCCAGGATTTGCAGCATGAACAGTCAGAAGATGGCGTCCGAATGCTCCCACGTAACCTGCACTCGCTAAAGTGCTCGACCCGATCTGGCGTTCTAGCGAGATGTTGAATGACATGGTGTATGGCGTTTTGTTCTTGTACCAGACACTCCCGGCTCCGCTGATCGGCGTGTACCGCGACCAATCAACGTTCGAATCGGGGTTTGTTGGCGACACGGTGTGAGGCGGCACATTGACAGGAAATTGCTGAATGTAGTTTGTGCCAGTCAGTGCTCCGATGAATGGCTGATCCATCTGCGGTGGCTCTGGGCTCGTGTACGTAAGGCCGTATGGCGGATTGCCAGTTGGATACGCAACCGTCAAACCTTCAGCCGATGTGAAGAATCGGCCGGCGCCAATGCGGATGCTGGTTTTTTCAGGACCGCCGGTTAATTTTTCCAGCAAGCCGGACGACCAGTTCGGTGAATATGCGAGTCCAAGACGCGGCGAGAAGTTGTTAAGCGGAGTCGGTGCAATGCCGGACGGGATTCGGGATCCGTCAGGCAGAGGATCGCCAGGCACGAGATATCCCGTGGGTGCTCCGGGAAAAGTTGCGGAGTTCACGCCTTGCACGAACGTGGTGATCTGGTGGTATTCCTCCGACCAGGGCGTGATGTAGTCCCAGCGCCCACCATAATTCAGCGTGAGATTTGGTCGCACTCGCCAGCTATCCTGAACGAACAGATCTCCAGTCGCGGCGCTTTCGTAGAATGGTGGCGAAGATTGCTGCGAATAGAAGTCCGGCAAGCCGAGCAGAAAGTCCGCGAAACCGTTTCCCGTCGATTGATTTCCTGATCCGAAAAACGAGAATGTGCCATTTGCAACCAGATCAGGAACCTGCGTCACCCTGAACCAGATGTATTGCCCTCCGAGCTTGATCGTGTGACCACCAGCGACCTTCGAAAAGTTGTCGGCCAACTGAAGCGTATTGTTCACCTGCTGAAGAAAGAAAGGATTTGCGCCAACCGTAAAAGAGTTGAAATACAGAGTTTCGACGCCTGCATATGCGGGAAAGCCTTGCTTAATTCCCTGTGGTCCGTTCGAGATCCCCTGGTCGGCGAGGCTGACACCAACTCCGCCTTTGGGAACACCGAGATCATTATTCAGGCGCGTGAAACTGAAATGACTTTCATTGACGGTGGTGGAACCGAAAGTCTTCGTATCGCGAAGCACGACAACCTGGTCCAGCCCACTCGATAGAGCATCGTAAGCGCCAGTGGGGCCAGGCACAGTTGCTCCGCCGAAACCACTTGGGTAGGGGTCGTCGAGGTTGTATTTGTCCGCGAAGTAGTATGCGGAGAAGTTGCCATAGCGTGCGCTGTTGACATCGATTCTCCCAGACCCTTTATCGTCGTTGATTCGTCGTTTTTGACTGCCGGATGAGAATTGATCGAGTCCGAAATTTGGACTAGGGATGACCTCGATCATTCGCTGCGCCGGCACCGAGAACGCGGCTTGCGGGATTACCGCATTGGGAAAGACACACTGGCTGCTGGATGTGCAACCCGGGACGTAAAAGCTCTCTCCGTTCGTGACCGGATAACCGAGGCGGTTCGTCAAAGTTTGAGCAAGGTGCGTGCCATTTACCGTGCCGCTGAGAGTAGCCGCAGAATCAGTGAAATTTCCGCTACGATCGGCCAGAGATGGTACGCTCACAATCCCGGTTTCGATGCCTTGGACTAAGCGCTGGCCCTGGTAATCGCCAAAGAAAAATACCTTGTCATGCTTGATCGGGCCTCCCAGGGTTCCACCATATTGGTTCTGGTGGAAGGTGGAGCGTTCGGGCGAAAAATAGCCCCGGGCATCGAGATGGGTGTTACGAAGAAATTCGAATGCGGAGCCATGAAACAAATTGCTACCCGCCCTGGTTAAGACATTGATTAATCCTCCGCTGTAACCTCCGAATTCAGCATCGGTGTTGCCGCTGAGGACACGGAACTCGGCGATTGAGTCCAAATTGGGAATAATGCCGGCTTGCTGACCGACCGATTCCTGGACACTTGCTCCATTCAGATAGAAACCATTCGCCGACTCGCGCTGTCCGTGGATCGAAAATTGGCCGGTACTGTCATTGCCCGCCACGGGCACAGTTCCAAAGCCACCGCCGGAAGTGCTGTTTCCGGCTCCGCTCGTAGTAATCGGACTGACTCCGGCTTGGATTGCTAACAAGTCGGTGTAGCTTCGTCCGTTCAATGGCACTTCCGTGATCTTTTTGCTGGGGATAACCTGGCCCAGTTGGGTATCAGAGACTTCCACGCGGACCACGTTTGCGTCTTCGGTAACTGCAATTTGCTCGATATGAGAGGCCACTTCCAGAATTACATCCACGTGCGCCGCGCTGTTGATGTCGATAACCAAATTCGCTCGTCGATAAGAACGGAATCCCGCCGCTGTGATCTCGATGTCATATTCACCGACCGCGACTACCGGAAATGCATAAGAGCCTTCACCGTCAGTATTTGCAGATTGCTTTGCCCCTGTTTGCCGATTAAAGAGCGTAACGCTCGCGCCCGGAATGACAGCCTTGCCCTGATCTATGACGGTTCCCGAGATTCGCCCCACGGACTGCGCACGCACGAGGCCTGCAGATCCAGCGACGCCAATGAGCAGCAGGCAGCAGACGAAGCTTCGTAGCCGCCGACCGTCGCCGCTGGTTTTCCATTGCGCCTCAACTCTGACATGCGAAGTCGTCGGCACGGACTCTGTTGAAGCGTCTTCGTGCTCAATAAGTCCATGCGCAAAAGTCTTTATCAGCAAGAATGGATCTCCGGCTGCCACATCCTTCATGAAAGCAGTCTTAAGGAATTTGAGAATGCGCATTGTTCACCTCCGTTCACCTTCGCTTGAGGGTTCTTCAACCTGCGTTTTAGGGTGTTTCTGAACAGATCTGAGCCGCTCCTTCAACCGCTTCTTGATCCGTTCTTTCAACTCGTTGTTTTTTCCTACTTTCATACGTTTCCGCACCGCCGAATCATTGATCGCTGCGGAGACACGAATCCTGTCTCTGCAAATTTCAATGTGCTCTGGCCGAAATTCTGTTTTGTCTTGTGTAGGGCGTGTAGCGAGGCGACAGGCGGGAAAGTCTGTGCTTACCGGATCACAATTCCGCTTCTACACTGGACTACCGCTGCATAGCAGCTTGTTCTCTTGTCGTTGTGTGTACATATGCCTTTCAGGTAGGCAAGGCGCAGCTTGGGCAGGACAATCCGTCCATCGAGTGGAGAGGTAGCTACGCGCGGGTCGTCGCGCCGTGACATGAAGATTTCCCCACTCGTTCAAGCTTTAGCACCGCGCACCGTAAGAGCACCAAAGTGCTCAGCCACGTTGGGAAAACCCTTAAGCCGGGAGTTCCTGTTCTACCGCAACTGCCAGCATCTTTCGATGCCGATGGGCAGTGGCTTTTGTGTTGCGCGGGAGCCTCGCCTACCGAGGATCCATGTTGTCAGGACAGCACCGAGGCCGACCTGATTCTTTTGCACCGTAAACCACACGGTACTATACTGTCAAGAGTATATTTGCGAAGCTGTTAAAAATTTCATCAGAGGGGAATACCAAATAATTGAGCCACATCACAGCGGCAAAGAAAGAGCTCATTTCGCGCATCAATCGCATTCAAGGACAACTCGATGCAATCAAAGAGGCGGTTCAAGAAGATCGCAACTGCGCTTCTATTTTGCAGCAAGTAGCGGCTTGCCGCGGTGGGATTAATGGGCTGATGGCGGAAATTATCGAAGGCGAAATTAAATGTCACGTGCTGAGCCCCAATGCAAGAGCCAACTCGTCCGAGGCCCAGGCAGCGGATCAAGTCATCGAAATTCTGCGACGGTATATTAAGTGAGCTGCCCTTCAAAACATAGGTACTACCACGGGTATGGATGCGAAAACGCAAACTCCAAACGAGGCCCGAAAGTGGAATCGCACGACTGAGGTAATCGCATGAAGTTTGGGTGCTTTACATGGGAAAGCCATCGACTTCAATTCGTTCGGATCTGGGACTCAAACGGCTGATGTCGCACACCTCCTCACTGGTTGCGAAGCGTCGAGGACTCCGAGAACCCACGGGTTTTGATGTCGAGGATGGGTGGTTGACCGAAGAAACGTTTTCGGTTGAACTGACTCGGGCTTTCATATCCGACCTCAAACGCTGCGCTCGCAGCATCAAGCCCTTCGATGAGCATTCGTTCTCGCGCGGCAACCAATCGGAGCTGCTTTTGATATTGAAGGGCTCATGGCAGTCAACGCCCGGAAATGGAATGGGAAATGGCGAGTCGAGCCACGGATGATAATGGGGCGACAAACCGCGATTGCCGATTTCATTGACAATTCCTACTTACAGGCCGACACGACGAAGTAAATCCTGATAACGTGCATCCGTGCGAATCCTCTCAAGGCGGGGATCTACTTTCAGAGCGAACATGCAGTCGGAACGCTCGTTGTAAGCTGTATCGAACCAGCCGAACGCAGTGTCGGCTTGTCCAAGTGCCACATATGTATTTGCGATCTCATACGAACACGAGTAACGGCTCTCGTGTTTCTGTTTCAGGTCACTGACTAGACGTTCCGCGTCCAGTTTTCTTCCCGCCACTGCGTACACCCCGGCTAGAAAACTTTCGAGGAGCGGACTGTTATCTAAGCGATGTCCGATCTCGCCTTCAGCAATGGCCTCCGAAAATCGGCCTTGCATTGCGTAAGGTAGTGCTAAATATGCGTGGAACATTGCTGCGCTCGGCTCATCCTCGACTGCCCTACGCCCCACTTCGATCGACTCTGAGTAGCGTCGAGCCAGAAAGGTGAGAAAAATGTGATCCGCGACAATGGGAATCGAGTAGGGGTCGAGCTGATGTGCGCGCTGAATCGAGGCGATAGCCTGATCGTGACGTCCCCGGGCCGTGAGATAGAGAGCCAAGACATCGTGTGCCGCAGCAAGGTTGGGATTTTGCTCAAGGGCACGCTGTGCCTCTTTCGCGGCTCCTTCCCAGTCCCAGTCGTAGGTCACCTTGACGAAGCCGAGTGCGGCGTGGGCCTCAGCAAGATTGTCATCAATCGCCAGCGCCTTGAGTGCTGCGGCCTTGGCCTTGGGCATTGCGTCATTCGGCGGCACGTAGTAGGTCGAGAGTTGACTGTAAGCGTTGCCAATGCCGGCATAGGCCGACGCATAACCGGGTTCCCGGGCAATCGCCTGCTGAAAGTAGGCAATGGCGTCACGAAAGTCTTTTTCGATTCCCTTGTTATAGTGATATAGACCCCGCAAATAAAAGTCGTGCGCCACCGGATCGACTTCTTGGCGGTTCATCAGCTGCAATCTGTTATCCGGCGACAACCGTGCCTGTACCTTCTCGACGATCGCCTGCGCGACCTGTCGTTGCAGGTTGAGCGCATCTTTCAGGTCCCCCTCAAAGCTGTCAGCCCACAGATGCCGATCGGTCGCAGCCTCGATGAGCTGCGCCGTAATACGGACCCGTTGACCATCGCGCAAGACTGAGCCCTCTAGTACAGCCTCAACATTCAATTCGTGGGCAATCTGCGGCAAAGATTTTTTTGCACCCGTGTATTGCATAGCCGAAGTAGCTGAAATCACCTTCAGCGCGCCTACGTGCGCCAATTCCGTGGTGAGCTCATCTGTCATTCCGTCAACAAAATATTCTTGTCCGGGATCGGCAGACAGATTCTTCAGCGGCAGTACCGCGATTGATCCGATCGAGTGGGTAACAGGACGGCTCCGCACCCAGCTCCGAACCCAAAGTCCGACTACTGCAGCTGCGAACAAGGCTGCCGCTGCAATCAGCGCCCTCCGACGAGAGTATTGGCCGCTCGTCGGCCTCGTACCCTGCACTGCTAACACAGCAATGTTCTTGCCGGTATCTTTTACGGAGGTTCCCGGCGCGGCTACAGATGCGGAGAGTGGTGCAATAAAACGATAGCCTCTTCCTGCGACGGTCTCGACGAATCGGGGATGTTCCGGATCATCTTTTAGCGCTAGTCTGATTTTTCGGATTGCATTGTTAATACTGCGATCCGTTTCAACAAATACGTCGGGGCCCCAAAGCTCCGTTACGATGTCCTCGCGAGAGACGACATCGCCGTTCCTGTTGATGAGCAGCACAAGAAGATTGAATGGCTGTTTCTCCAGCGGGACCTTCGACCCGGATCGCCGCACTTCGAAACGACTCAGGTCAATCTCGCAATTCTCAAAACGAATTACTGAAGCCACAAAACAACCCCGAAGCCCACCGATGGCCTGACATATTAGCAAGCCGTATCGGTAAATCAATTCGTCTTTTCAAGTGCTTGCGAGCGTGACCAGTTAGTGATCGAAAGATTATCTGTGCGCGATTGACCAAATTGCCTGGCTGCTCAAAGCTGGCTCCGCCTGGCCTCCTCCCGGCAGGTGAGGCAGGAAAAGCAGGATTTTCCTCTAGCTGCACGGGTTGACAGGTCATAACGCTAAGGAGGATATCGTGAGACACGAAAGGAAACTCGGTTTAGCTCGAAGATACTTCGGATGCTTAGGTGCACTAGCCCGCAAAGCAGACTCAGCGGCGTTGTTCGCTCTTGCGCTTCTCGCATGCAGTGCGTTACTGCCTGCTACCGCCGCCGCCGCCTGCAACCGTCAGGGGCAAATGTCCCGCGACGCTCTTGCGGGTCAACAACCCGGCCATTTTCAACTCTTGGCCATCAACGATGACGATGGTGACGGCGCCTCCATCGTGGGACTGTGGCACGTCTATTTCGTTGCTAACGGTCAGCCGTTCGACGAAGGCTTCGACCAATGGCACAGTGATGGGACTGAAGTTCTCAATGACACAGCCCCGCCGCAACCTGCGAATGGAGCGGGCACAGTTTGTCTGGGCATATACAAGAAGACAGGAGCCGGCACATACAAGCTACGGCATCCGTTTTGGATTTTTGATGGCCAAGGGAATTTGGCCGGAAACGGTGTTTTCCTGGAGGTTGTCACCATGAACAAAGGCGGCAACAGCTACCACGGCACATTCGCGTTCATCACCTACGACTTGATGGGGAATACAACCTCTCAGATCGCAGGAGACATACAGGCGCAACGAATCACCGTAGATTGATGACTAGTGAGAACCAGTCACGATTGTCTGGATCAGTTACATAGGGCGGATCGTGCTCTTACTCGACCCCGCGAGGGGAGAATCAGGACGGCCCGCCCTTGTTAGACTTCATCGGCCACGGGATGATTGCCTTGTTCTTTGATGTGGTGTTGCCGCAGGTGTCCGATTGACAATGGTGGAGCGCCAGACGCGGCAAATACGCGCGCTCTTTCTGCGCTCTGTTAGCGTTGCTTGAGTCGACTTTCATGGCCTTGCGTGTCATCCGTGGCCCTGCATCACGTTGAAACTACGTTCTATTGCGGATTCGATTCCTTCCGCGCTCACCAATCTTTGTTTTCAGTGTCTGCTGTCAACAAATGGCGTTCTTCGCAGTCACGCACTTGCTACCTAGTTGTTCCCAATTGAGCATTTCCCGCAGTGCCGTGCTGGGGATTCAGAGAAATCTCAGCGCCGACGAGCCAGCTCGGCCGCTGAACCCAGCGTACCGCTCTCACACCTTGAGACCTTTCCCGCTATCATGCGTCTGACTGGCGCAGGAGCTGGCGATGGAAACTTTCTTTCAAGACGTTCGTTTCGGGTGGCGGCAGTTGCGCAAAGGGCCGGGATTCGCGGTAATCGCCGTGCTGTCGCTGGCCGTGGGAATCGGGACCACCACAGCAGTCTTCAGCATCGTGTATGCAACGCTGCTTCATCCCTACCCATTCCGCGACTGGGAGCGGCTGGTAACGCTCACGGCAGATGACGCGAACGGGAACCTGCAGGACATCTCAATCAATGGACAACAACTTCGGCAACTGCGCGCGGCGAGCGCGATAGAAGATGTAGTCGCCTACAGCGAAGCTCATCTAAGCACGACGGGCAACGCCGGTTCAGGCGATTTGCCGGAAGACGTCGCTTGCATGAGGTGGACGCCTAACGCGATCGAATTTTTCGGCGTGCCGCCGGTGATCGGCCAGGGCTTCGGTCCGGCAGATGCTCCTGAAAACCAGGAACCGCAGCCAGTGGCGATGCTTGGATATATGTTTTGGCAGCGCCATTACGGCGGCGACAAAAATATCCTCGGCCAAAGTATCGAGCTGGCGCACATAAAGTACAGGATCGTGGGGGTAATGTCGTCCCACATCAGCA
>JAFAUE010000392.1 GCA_019243475.1 Acidobacteriota bacterium
CTATTATCTTTCGACAAGCGGCAGCGACACCAATAACGGAACAAGTCCGGCAACGGCGTGGGCCACCTTCAGTCAGGCCGACAGCGTCGCTGTCTCGGGCGACACGGTGCGAGCGCTAAATGGAACATACTATCTGGGAACTCCGGGGCAAACGTCGGACTGTATCCACACTTATAGCTCAGGCGTGACTTGGACTTCGGATACAAAGTGGGGAGCAAAGATCGTATGTCAGGCAGCGCGCGGAGCCAACGCTGCGATCTGGGTTATTGCTGGAGACAACGAAACCGTTATGAATTTCGATCTGTCCAGCAATAGCACTCAGAACCTCGGCTTGATTGTTTACAGCTTTTCATCCAATCCTCTTAAGGGCAACAACACTCTCATAAAGGGCAACAAAGTTCACGACATGCCTCATGACGGCTCTTGCACAGATTTCGGAGATGGCATCAGCGTCCAAACGGAAGGTCTAAGCGGAGTTGTAATTGATGCGAATGTCGTGTTCAATATCGGACCATGGTCCTCAACATCTTGTTCAGCCAAATTCGGTATTACCAGTAAGGGCAACGCAGTGATTTCGAACAACATCGTGTATCACTCGTCAGGCGGGGGTATAGAGTTACATTGCTGCCAAGGTGGAGCAGTGGCTACGAATAATACATTGTTCAACAACACTCGCGCGGGCATCGTTGTGGATACAACTTCTGGAAACACAATACAGAACAATATTATTTATAACAACGGCACCATTGCCACGAAGACTTGCGGAATTGATGACTATAATGTTCCCAGTCCAGGTACAACCATTAGTAACAATCTCCTATACGGCAATCAGCCTGCGAATTATTGCGTAACAGACGTGGCAGGTTCGACTCCCGCCGGTCAAGCCCTCGCCGATCCCCAATTCGTCAATTACCAAGGAGATGGCAGTGGCGACTACCATTTGACATCCACAAGCGCTGCTATCGACTCGGGCACGTCAACGAACGGACCTGCGTTCGATTACGATGGTGTCCCTAGGCCGCAGGGCTCTCATTGGGACATCGGTGCTTTCGAGTTTGTTCCGCGATGAACAATGTTGCGAGGGTTAGCTGGAGAGCAAAGCCAGGAAATCGGTTAATCGAAGGGCCAGGTTGCGGGCGGTGAATTCCAAGCGTATGCCCCCACATCGAATGCTCGTTGCGACCTAAGCGCTCCTGTGATATCGGTAGGTGGCGCACCAAAAGTCGTACCGGACTGAATCGCTGGACTGCCCGCCCGCAGATGATAGTCCCCGCTCCCGTCGGGCTGATAGTTCATGAATTGCGGATCGGCAAGGATGCTGGCGATGGAAATGATTCCGTTTTGGAGCTTCCAGTCTGCTGGTCCATTCTGGTACACCAAGTTATTCACATATTGGTTGTGCGTACCAGTGTTCCCATATTCCTCGATGCCATAACCGTTAGCTCCGGATTGAAGTCCATTTTGATAGACGATATTGTTAGTTACGACTGTATAGTCGTCAATCACGCCGGCAGGGAATCCCCCCGGATCATCGCCGTCGCCGATTAAGATTCCGCCGTACGCGTTGTTGAAGATGGTGTTGTTCGCGATCGTTACCTGGTTGGCTGCGTGCCACAGCTGGATTCCCCAGCCTTCGCAGCGATAGATCACATTGTTCCAGACATGGCCGCGAAGGTTTGCCTGATAAATCCCGTGTAGGTACTGATAAGGGTGAGTGTAATCGCCGACGTCGTGAACGAGATTTCCGATGACGTCATCATCATGGCCGGCGCGATTCTGATGGTTCACGATCCCAGCGCCCCACAAGCAAGTCGCCACGTCGTGGCCCACGTCATGAACATTGTTGCCGACGATCCGCACGTAGGAAGCGTAGTTGATGATGCCGTTGCAGGTGGCGCCATCGTTCCCGGCAATGTCGAAACCTTCTATATCGACGTAATCCGCCATGTTGGTCCATACGATGTCAACCGAAGCAGCGCGAATCTTAGCTGCCCATTGCACGTCGGAAACAAACCGGATTCTCTGGCTGGCGGTGCCGGCTGTGTTCGTAGTAATCGCTCCGGAGTAGGTCCCGGCCGCTACGTGAACTGTGGTCCCGGGCGCAACTTTACTTGCTGCATGCTGAAGAGTGGCCCAAGGATTTGTTTGGGACCCGTCATTCGCATCGCTTCCGGTGGTCGATATGTAGTAATTGGTTCCCGAAATGAAACTGACCGATGCCGTAGCCGACTTGCTCGTATCTGCAGCACTCACGGCCATGAGGAAGACAGAAGACGCCGGCGGCGTTGCAGGTGCGGTGTAGAGCCCTGAGGCGGAGATCGTGCCGACTGTCGAATTTCCGCCGGCAACCCCACTTACCAGCCACGTAACTGCGGTATTCGACGTTCCGCTGACGTTTGCGGCAAAGATTTGGCTCTGGCCAGCGCTCAGCGTTGCCGTGGCCGGTGCGACATGGATGGCCACGGTGGTGCTGACTGTTGTCGCTGGCGTTGGAGCATTATCGCCGCCTCCAACGTTCGGAACTGCGGTCCCACCACCGGCTGTCGACGTGCTGGCGGTCGCGGGAATGGGTGCCGGCGCCGAAACGATAAGTGAGGGCATCGCAGTGCCGCTTCCACATCCAGGGATCATAAGGGCACAGCAAAGCAGGAGCAGTCCAAGTAGAACGCGACGAAGGAGAGGCCGAGAGGGATGCATGAGTGCTGCAACCTTAATCCCTTCGGGCCCAGTTAGGACTAAGGCTAAGCGCTTACTCCCCTTCACGAAGTGACGGTATTCAACAGGAAAAAGGACATGGCCGGGCGGTTCGGTGTCTTAGGGTGATTTATGTCTGTATCGGTAGACGTTATTAATCAACAGCCTCGAGTGGAGCGGTATTTCGACCAGGTCGCTGCAGAGTGGCGTGAACTCTATCGCGGCACCGGCCTGCGCTCGGAGGTCTTTTCACTTCGCCAGGCGACGGCGCTCTCTTGGATTGCGGCTCATGTTGACCTTTGCGGGGCAAAGATCCTGGATGCCGGATGCGGGGCGGGGCCTGAAACCATAGCAATGGCGACACGCGGCGCCCGCGTGACGGCGTTCGACGCCGTCGAGCGTATGGTGAATCTCACTCGCGACGCCGCGCATGAAGCGGGGGTTACCGACCTAGTGGAAAGGCACGTCGGCGACGTGCATGAGCTTCCCTTGGAAGACAACACATACGACGCTGCTGTTGCCCTGGGATTGATCTACTGGCTGCATTCTCCGGAGAAAGCCCTCGCTG
>JAFAUE010000110.1 GCA_019243475.1 Acidobacteriota bacterium
ATGGCGCATAGGAATGGAAAGAATACACGCAAAGAAAAGGCCTCGATTGCTCGAGGCCTTGTTTTGAGTTGTCGAGAGTTAGAAGACCACCTTCAATCCAAATTGCAACACTCGATTCGGCTCTCCGATGGCGATGACCGTGGCCGAGCTCGGCAGCGATGTCGTACTGCAGCAGGTCTCGGCAAAAAGCGAGTTGTTTACACGCGGCGTGCCGGAACTGGCGTTCCTTGGATTGTTGAAGTTGGGATGATTCAGAACGTTGAAGGCCTCGGCCCGGAACTGCAACTTCACTCGTTCCGTGACCTTGAAGTCCTTCAGCAGACCAGAATCGAGATTCCAGAAATTAGGTCCCTGCGCAGTGTTGCGGCCACTGCCCTGTTGCCCCGGCTGTGGAATGCAGAAGTAGGTCTGCGTTCCGGTCTCATTTCTGCAGTCGAAATGTGGCTCTGCGGGATTGGTGATGAGCGCGCCAACGTTGTACATCACCGGACCTTCAATTCCCTGAACGGTCTGCAGATGCCCGGAATCGAAGGGCCCTTCAATGAGCGCGGTGCTCACGTGCTCCGTGTTTGCTGTCTGTGCTCCGCTGTATAGAGTGTAGGGCTCTCCGCTCTGATAATCGAAGATGCCCGTATAGGACCAGCCGCCGACTATCACGTCGAGCCACTTGGGGATGTTTGACGCCAATCGTTTGCCATTCCCGAATGGGAACTCATAGAGAGCGTCAACCGTGAGCACGTGCCGGTTATCAAAGTCGGAGCGAGCACGATCCAGCGCAAAGTTGTGAATGTCGGTGGGCGTCACAGAATTTGTGACGCTCAACCCGCCGCCTGTCGCCGCGCCGACCGGATCAATCGACTGATCGTCGATGGACTTGCTGAAGGTGTACGACAACCCAAACGTCAGTCCCTGCTCGAAGCGACGGCGCACGCCTACGAAGGCTCCGTGGTAATACGAGTCTCCGCCGGCATCCTGGAAGAAAATCTGCGTGAACTGTGGATCCGGGCGGAAGTAATTGCCCGGAAAGCCTCTGGTCACGATATTGCCCTGATCGATCTGGGTCGCCAGATCACCAACGTTGTTCTGCAGAAAGTCATTTGTGTTGTTGTTAAGCGTCGACGCCGGCGCCAGCTGCAGCAGCAGCGTGGGCGCCTGCCCCGTGACTCCGGTCGGACAGCCGGTCCCGTCCGGCTTGCAGCCGTTAAATACGTTCTGACGCGCCGTCAGGAACGAGCCGAGAAATGCGGGGTTAGGGTTGATCTGGTTCAAGTCGTAGGCGCGATAAAGGTGCGTGCCACGCTTGCCGACATACCCGATCTCGGTGACGAAGTTACTGGGAAGTTCGCGCTGCACGGTAAGGCTCCACTCGTGAATGGAGGGATTCTTCAAGTTGGGGTCGAACGCTCCTACGGAAGGCGCCACGCCGCTGGGCTGGTAAGCCGGTTGCGTGAGGGCCGCCGAAGGCGTGATCGAGGGACCGGGCATCGAAACCGGGAAGCCCGAGGCTATGCGATTGCCCAAACCGGCAGGCGCCACACAGCCGGCGCTGGTAGTGACGGTGCCGGCGGTATTGATTTGGTCAACGCAATTGAGCGCAAATCCCGGAACCTTCCCTGCCATTGCCGTTACCTGGAAAGTGCTGATGGTGTCGAACATCCAGCCATAGCCGGCGCGGATGCTCGTCTTGTTGTCCGGCGAGTAGGCGATGCCCATTCGCGGGCCGACCGAACCCAGGTTGTTGTTCTTGTACCAGCCATCCGCGTTTACAAAGGAAACGGGGTTGCCGCTGGTGATAGCCCCATTCGGAACCAAGGTCGCGCGGTTATCGAACGGCGGGGGATTGAACTCCCAGCGCAGCCCGGCATTCACGGTTATGTTCGGCCGAACGCGCCACTCGTCCTGCACATAGGAATCGTATTGATGCGCACGCGTATAAACCGTTTCCAGTCCGGTTCCGTAGGTATTGTTCACGAAGTCGGCTGGAAATGCCTGTTGCAGGCGTCCCGGGATTCCCAAGAGTTCTACAGCTGCTTGCTGAATGGTGTTTAGGTCGGTCGCACTCGGAGCGGATGCGCCGCTGCCAGCCGGGAGATTCAACAAACCGGCAGTTCGAAGCGTGCGGCGAAAGGAGATGATCGGGTCAACGATGTTTCCGCCGAAGAACCCGCGACTGTCGTTATGGCGATAGAAGCGGAAATTGATGCCCAAACGCAGGTTGTGCGCGCCATGCACCCAGCTCACGTTGTCGATGAACTGCGGTGTAGTCACGGCCCGAGCAGTATGCGCTGAGCCACAAAATGGAGAGTCTACGTTTGTGGTCGAGCCCACTACGCAATCGTCGGCCCATGGAGGATTCTTGGTTGGATCAGGAAAGCCGGGGTTTGATTCGCCGAAAGTAAACAGAAACTTGAAACGGTTGTAACCGAGGACGAATTCGTTCACCAGCGTCGGCGTGAATGTGTGGGCCCATTTCACTGCGAGATTTGAGTTGTCGCGGTTCACTTCGCCCAAGGGTGGGAAGCCCGGGAAAACTTCAGGACGCGCGTTGAGAAAGTCGCCTTGCGTAGTGTTATAGGTGCCAATTAGGAAGTGGCCGAAGATGTTGTCGCTTTGGCTGAAAGTGTGGTCAATGCGGACAAAAACGTTTGGTCCCTTGAACTGGGATGGTGGGTTCCAATCGAAGCCCCCTGTATTGAGCGCCGTCCCGAGGCCGAAATCGTTGGGCAGGGGTTCTTTGTTGAGAAGGCCGGAAACCGATGGATCTGGCCCAATATGTTGCGGGTCATTGGCAAAGATGTTGTAGGTATCGACGCAATTCCCCGTGACCGTGGTTCCGTTGCAAACGGGCACGCCGGGCAGCAGATTGCCGCTTGAATCTACAAGCAAAGGCGAGCTCTGGGTGACACTCTTGCCGTTGATGTTGATTGTGCCGCGCACGAATCGAAACAGGCCTTGCCGAGCGAGCGCGGTGTAAGTGGTAGGAGCTCCGAAGCCCGCCACTCCTACTCCGGTGGCATTGATCGGTTCGGTTTGGGAGATTTTATTGCCCTGGTAGCTGCCGAAGAAGAATGTCTTGTCCTTGATGATCGGACCGCCGACGTCAAACCCATACTGATGGAGATCCAGTGCCGGGCGCGCCTTCCCGGTGTAATTGTTGAACCATTCATTGGCGTTATAGTCCGTGTTGCGGTTGAAGTAGAAGACGTCTCCGTGCAGCGCGTTGGTGCCCGACTTAGTACCAATAATGACGTTTGCGCCGCTGTTGCGTCCCTGCTCCGCAGTTGCATCAAGCGTGATGGTGCGGAATTCCTGGACATTGTCAGGATTCAATCGCTGCAAGTTCGCCTGTGGGTTGGGAACCGTGGACTCGTTTGCGTCAATGCCATCGACAGTGACATTGTGCGCACGGTCGCGTGAACCAAACACGTGCGTGCCGGAGCCGCTGGCTGCAGTCGGTCGCTGGGTTACGCCTGGTTCAAGCGTCAACAGGCTCAATGGATTCCTTCCGTTCAGCGGGAGTTCCTTCACCTCCTGCGTGGTCATGACATCGCTGACAGTTGCATTGGTCGTTTCAATGCGCTGATACGACGATTGAACCTCTACGACTTGGGTTTCACCCCCTACGCTGAGGTTCGCATTCACTACCAGGGGTTCACCGATAGAGAGCACATTGCGCTGGCTGGAATAGGTTTGAAAACCGGAGGCGGACACTGTGACGGAGTAAGGTCCGGGGGTGAGCGATGGAACGGTGTATGTTCCCGAGCTGCTGGTTTTTACGTTGTAGCTTACGCCAGTACCTTCATTCGTCACTTTTACAGCCGCGTTTGGAACTACAGCGCCCGATCTGTCTGTGACTGTGCCTTCAACTCGTGATGTGCTGACCTGCGCCCATGACGTTGCGAGCAGCAGCAAGAAAACCACAATGCCTGATACGCCTGATCTCATTGTTCCCTCGTCGGACCTGCTTCTTGCGGCAGGTACCTGGTACTTATGCGGCAGGATTGTTTACTTGAGGAATGATCGTTGTCAATCCACGGTAGCGCGCAAATCCCGTTGGAAACAGCTTTTCAATCCGCGCACAAAACCCTTTGGTACCATGCGTTCACGTAAATACGAATGAGCCGCTGGCGATCTGACGCTTGGTCCCAGTACTCTGTGGAACTCATGCAGAAAACTTGCGCCTATCTGTTGGGAATCGGATTCTTGTTCCTTCTGTTCGTAGCCATTGGCGGCTCCAAGACGGGTGCCCAGGCGGCGCCTCTCGATCTTCTTATCGCTCATGGAAACATGATTGACGGGTCAGGAGCAGAGTCTCACCGCGCCGATATAGGCATTCGAGGCGACCGCATCGTCTTCCTCGGAGACTCTACGAAGGCGAGATTAAGAGCAAAGAGAACCATCGATGCCTCAGGGCTGATCGTCTCGCCCGGATTCATCGATCCTCATACCCACACCCTCGAAGACCTCTCTTCGACCAATCGAAATAGCGAGGCGTACCTCATGCAGGGCGTCACCACTGTTGTGACCGGAAATGATGGGAGCGGGCCGCTGCCCCTTGCGCCGGCGCTCAAGAAATGGGAGCAGCAGGGAATTGGGACAAATGCCGTACTACTGGTTGGGATGTGTTCCGTGCGCAGGCAGGTGATGGGGATGGCAGACGCAGCGCCTACGCCCGAACAACTAGAGCACATGAAGGCCCTTGTAGCGCAAGGCATGGCTGATGGCGCATTTGGCATGTCCGCCGGTCTGTTTTATGCGCCTTGCAGTTTCGCGAAAACAGAAGAAGTGATCGAGCTGGCGAAGGTCGCCGCTGCCAGCCAGGGGTACTACGACACGCACATGCGCGACGAAAGCTCCTACACAATCGGCTTGCTTGGTTCAATTCGGGAAACAATCAGAATCGGAAAGGAAGCCGGACTGCCGGCCCATATTTCGCACATCAAGGCGCTTGGCACAGACGTGTGGGGACAGAGCGGGCAAGCGATCGAGTTAGTGCGCGAGGCACGAGCCTCAGGAGAGAACGTGACTGCCGATCAATACCCTTACAACGCTTCGGGTACAAGTCTCGTCCCGGCCCTTGTCCCAAGATGGGCGGAGGCCGGGGGGCGCGAGCAGATGCTCAAGCGTTTTGACGATCCCCAGGTTCGCCCGCGTCTGCTCGAGGAAATGGCTTCCAACCTGAAACGCCGCGGAGGACCGGAGTCGCTGCTTATTACTGCCTCGGCTGACGCGCTTGCCGTGGGCAAGAACCTGCAGCAAATCGCCGACACACGTCACCAAGCTCCGCTCGACGCCGCGATTGAAATCATCAAGGCCGGCTCAAATGATGTAGCTTCCTTCAACATGAGCGAGGCGGACATTGACAACTTCATGAAGCAGGACTGGGTGATGACCGGGTCCGATGGCTCCCCCGGTCACCCCCGCAAATATGGAACATTTCCAAGAAAAATTCGCGAGTATGCCCTGAAGAGAAAAGTCATAAGCCTGTCTTCGGCGATTCGCTCCAGCAGCGGGCTAACTGCTCAAAGCATTGGACTCAAAGACCGCGGCCTGCTTCGCGAAGGCTACTTTGCCGACGTGATTGCCTTCGACCCAAACACCATTTCTGAAGAATCAACGTATGAACATCCTGAGCTGCTCGCCCAGGGAATGCGCTACGTGCTTGTTAACGGCAAACTGGCGGTCGAAAACGGGAAATACACGGGAGCGCTTGCCGGCCGCGCGATTCGAAAAAA